>NZ_JBDGQZ010000026.1:71362-164811 GCF_042218505.1 Halobellus sp. | reverse complement strand
CAGCTCGATCTTCAGTCGAGTGCTCTCCCAGTCTGAGCTAAGGCGGCGCAGTTCGATCGAAGCCGAGTATATAAAAAAGGGTTTCGGATCGGCTCAGTTTCGGTCGGTTCCACCGCCGTCCCGCGACTCCGGCCCCCGGTTCAGGGAGTAAGATCGTCGCGGACCCGTCCGGCGAGATACCCCGTCGCACCGCCGAATCCGGCACCGATACCGGCTCCGAACGGCCCGAGAGGGCTGCCGAGCGCCGCGCCGACTGCTGCTCCTGCTCTCGCCCCGCGCTCTGCGTGTGACTTCTTACCACAACACTTCATATCAACAGAAGATTGGACTACACGAACAAAAACTGCCCGGCGGATCCGGCGCGAGACTGGGTCATCACCGCGACCGGTTCCTCTCGACAGGCGGATTCGAACTCCAGTCGCTCGCGGTGCTCGCTCCGTTCGAATCCGCCGCTCGGTTATGGGTTTGCGACTCACCATTCGGTTCGTCACAAAATCCGTATGGGCTCGGGCGGATTCGAACCACCGACCTCTTCCTTGTAAGGGAAGCGTCATAACCACTAGACCACGAGCCCGTAGCCGAAACGAATCCACACACGTGTATAACCGTTTCCAATCCCGTACGACCGAACCCTTACCACCGTACGGCCGAATCGCAGCGTATGCCTGATCGCCGGACGCTCGCCGCGCTTGCGCTCGCCGGTGTCGCCCTCCTCGCGGCCGGGTACGTCGTGGTCGCGAGCAATCCGGGGCTCCTCCCGACGGGCGAATACGAGCGCACGACTGTCACCGTCACCGACGATCGGACCGGCGAGACGCTCGCGGCCGTGGACGTCCGGGTCGCTGACACGACACGGAAGCGCTACGTTGGCCTCAGCAGCACCGAATCGCTCGGGACGGACGAGGGGATGCTGTTTGTTCACGACGCCGAGGGGCGACAGGCGTACGTGATGCGAGAGATGGCGTTTCCACTCGACATCGTCTTCATCGGGGCGAATGGGACGGTCACACAGATCCACCACGCCGAACGTCCGCCGGAGGGGACCTCGAACACGGAGTTGACCCGCTACACCGGCCGGGCACAGTACGTGCTGGAGGTGCCGTACAACTACACCGTGGAGCACGGAATCGAAGCCGGTGACTACGTCGAGGTGGTGGGGCGCTGGGGGGCCGGACGAAACGTGACCCGTCTCCCAGCCAGCTATGAACCTGAAAGCGAAAGGTCGAGGCCCCGAGAGCCCATACTCGAGGTATGAGCGAGGACGATCGGATCGACGCGCTCGGCGACCTCGACGGCTGGCAGAGCGAGGGGTATGCCGCGCGGGTCCACTACCGCGGCGAGGACGACCGCTACAGCGTCGAGTTCTACGCACCCTCGGAGTGCGTCCTGTACTGGAAAGTGAAAGGCGACGGCGAGACGGCCGTGCCAGTCGGCCGCAGCACGGTTCCGGGTCCGCTCCGCGAACGGATCCGCAAGGATCTCGACACAGCAGGGATCGACACCGACATCGAGAAGCGGTCGTTGTGAGGTCGCCGGCGGTCAGATTCTGGCTGCGGCGGACGCCGTGAGCGCCGGGGAATTCGGCTCCATTCAAACCCTTTAGTACCGCTCGACCCTGAAAGGTGACGATGGCTGCCTCCCTCGACGACGACGATCCGTTTGAGCGTCAGCGCGAGCGGACGGAGAACCCAATGCGACGGCTCTTCGCCGAGTACGGTCGCGACAATCTCGGCGCGTTCGTCGTTGGACTGTTCTCGAGTATTGTCGCTCGGGTGCTCGATCTGCTCCCGCCGGTCCTGCTCGCGGTCGCGGTCGACTCCATCTTTGCCGACACACGTCCGTTTTCACTGTGGCTCGTTCCCGACGGATGGCTCCCGGCGACCCGGACCGGACAGCTCTATCTCTCCATCGCGCTTATCGCCGGATCCTTCCTCGGCGCCGCGGCGTTTCACTGGACCCGAAACTGGGGCTGGAACTCCTTCGCCCAGCACATCCAGCACGCGGTCCGGACCGACACCTACGACAAGATGCAGCGGCTGAATATGGACTTCTTCGCCGACAAGCAGACCGGCGAGATGATGTCGATTCTCTCGAACGACGTCAACAGGCTGGAGCGCTTTCTCAACGACGGAATGAACTCCGCGTTCCGCATCGGCGTGATGGTGCTGGGCATCGCGGGGATCCTGCTCTACTGGAACTGGCAACTGGCCCTGATCACGCTCACGGTCGTGCCGCTGATCGGCTACTTCACCTATCGGTTCGTCAACACGATCCAGCCGAAATACGCTGAGGTCCGCTCGTCGGTCGGGCAGCTGAATTCCCGGCTGGAGAACAACCTCGGCGGGATCCAGGTGATTAAGTCCTCGAACACCGAGGGGTTCGAGTCCGACCGCGTCGACGACGTCTCACAGGAGTACTTCGACACCAACTGGGACGCCATCGGAACGCGAATCAAGTTCTTCCCGAGCCTGCGGGTCCTCTCAGGAATCGGCTTCGTTCTCACGTTTCTCCTGGGCGGAACCTGGGTTCTCACCTACCAGCGGACCGGTAGCGCGCCGTTCATTTTCTCGGGGTCGCTCACCCCCGGAGAGTTCGTCGGCTTCATCCTCTTCACCCAGCGGTTCATCTGGCCGATGGCGCAGTTCGGGCAGATCATCAATATGTACCAGCGCGCCTACGCCTCCGCCGCGCGCATCTTCGGGTTGATGAATGAACCCGCCCGGATCGAAGAGGCCCCCGGCGCCGAAGATCTGGCGGTCGAAGACGGGCGTGTCGTCTACGACGACGTCTCCTTCGGCTACGATACCGAGGAGACCATCGTCGAGGACGTCTCCTTCGAGGTCGGCGGCGGCGAGACGCTCGCGCTCGTCGGACCGACCGGCGCCGGAAAGTCGACGGTGCTGAAACTTCTCCTGCGGATGTACGACGTCGATGAGGGCGCAGTCGAAATCGACGGAACCGACGTCCGCGACGTGACGATCCAGAGTCTCCGTCGATCGATCGGGTACGTCAGTCAAGAGACGTTTATGTTCTACGGGACCGTCGAAGAGAACATCCGCTACGGGACGTTCGGGGCGACCCAGGACGAGGTCGTCGAGGCGGCGAAGGCCGCCGAGGCCCACGAGTTCATCCAGAACCTCCCGGACGGCTACGATACCGAGATCGGTGAGCGGGGCGTCAAACTCTCGGGCGGACAGCGGCAACGGCTCTCAATCGCCAGAGCAGTCCTTCGTGATCCCGAGATTCTCGTCCTCGACGAGGCCACCTCGGACGTCGACACCGAGACCGAGATGCTGATCCAGCGGTCGCTCGATCGACTCACTGCCAACCGGACGACGTTCAGCATCGCCCACCGCCTCTCGACGATCAAGGACGCCGACACCATCGTCGTGCTCGACGACGGCGAGGTCGTCGAACGCGGGACCCACCAGGAACTGCTGGCCGACGAGGGCCTGTACGCGCACCTCTGGGGCGTGCAGGCCGGCGAGATCGACGAACTGCCCCAGGAGTTTATCGAGCGGGCGACCCGCCGGGCGTCGCGAACGATCGAACCCGACGCCGACGACTGAACCGCACGTCGTCAAACGCCGCCGTTTTCGAAATCGAAATTCGGAGCCGAACGTTGATGATGCGGCGGTCGCACCTGTCAGTACGATGCCCTCCATCCGGCCGGCTGACCGTGCTGTCTCACCAGTCATCGGGGTCGCCCTGATGCTCGTGATCGTTGTCGCCACTGCGGCCGTCGTTGGCGGATTGCTGCTCGGCATCGAGATGCCCAACGATCCAGCCCCGCAGTACCGCTATCAGACGGCGTATGTCGCTGACGGTGCGGGGAACACCGACGACCGACCGTACGTGAATATCACGCTGACCGGCGGAAAGATCGAACCGGGCGAGGACTTCTACATCGTCGACAGCGACGGCAACGCGGTCAGGTGGGACGCTGTCTGGACCACGGCTGGCCCGCTCACCGCCGGCGACTACGCCCACATCGACGGATACGGAAGCGACAGCGCGCTCAATCACGCCTGCGAGGGCGAGGTCTACCGGATGGTCCACCGACCGGGCGATGGCGAGTCGGCGACGCTGCTTACCGTGGAAATCGAAACCCCTGCAGTCGGAAACGCCACGAGTCACTGTTGAGACGTCGCGCGCTCACCCGAGGTGCGCCCGCAATGCTTCGTTCATCGCATCCACCGGCGCGTCGCGGTCGGTCCAGCGCTCGAACGCTTCGACGCCCTGAAACAACAGCATCCACGCCCCGTCGATCGTCGTCGCGCCGGCTTGCGACGCCTCACGAAGGAGCCGCGTTTCGATCGGTGCGTACACCGCGTCGAGGACGGCGAGTCCCCCGTGAAGATGCGCTGTGGGTACCGGCGTGTCGTCGTCGTCAGGTTCCATCCCGACGCTCGTGGCGTTGACGAGGATCTCCGCGTCAGCGACCCGATCAAGCGTGTCGAGGCCGCCCGCCGTCGCCCCGGGCACGTCCGCTGCCAGCGACTCTGCGCGCTCGGCGGTTCGGTTAGCGATGTGGACGGCCGCGCCGGCGTCAGCGAGCGCGAACGCCACGGCTCGACCCGCGCCACCCGCGCCGACGACGACGGCATCGCGGCCGTCGAGCGCCACGCCGTGGTGGGCGAACGACCGTTTGACGCCGGCAACGTCGGTGTTGTGCCCGGTCGGTGTTCCGCCGGAGAAGTCGATCGTGTTCACCGCGCCGACGCGTCCGGCGACGTCGTCGGGTTCGACGGCGTCCAACACGTCCTGTTTGAACGGAATCGTGACGTTCAGTCCCGCGATGCCGAGCGTGGCCGCGCTCTCGACGGCGGCCGCAGCCGCGTCGCGGTCCGGCTCGAACGTGACGTAGCGAGCGTCCAAGTCCAGTTCGTCGTACGCCGCCTCGTGCATCGGCGGCGACAGCGAGTGCTCGACGGGGGTGCCGAGGAGTCCGAATACGTCCATAGAGAAGGCTGCGCCGGCCACCGAATTAAATGGTAGTTCGACGGCCAGTCTCGCGTCGCTCGTGGCAACGATTGGCACAATAGCGCTGTGTGAGAGACGTATACGCTCTCGTGCTGGAACCACAAGGGATATGGACAGGAGGGCCACTTTCTGGAGTAATGACTTCGCGCTTGCGCCACCCGCTCACTGCCACAGGCGCTGCCGTCGTACTGACTCTGCCGTGGGTGTTCTCGTGGGCGACCGGCCTCGCTGAGGGGTTCACATCGCTGACGACGGTCGCCGTCAGCGGCTTCGCGGTGCTCGGTGCGTCGTTCCTGCTCGCGTGGGGCGCAGAGACGGCCGAGAAGGACGTCCCGCGGGCGTTCGCACTCGCCGTGCTGGCCGTCCTCGCGGTCGCGCCGGAGTACGCGGTAGATGCGCTCTACGCGTGGCAAGCCGGTGCCGATCCGGGTAGTTCGGCTGCCGCTAATCTCGCAGTGGCGAATATGACCGGCGCGAACCGCATCCTCATCGGACTGGGCTGGTCCGGGATCGCGTTATTCTCGATCTACAAGGCGACCTCGGGGTCCCGGGGCGACGACAGCGTCGTCAATAACGAGGGGACGCTCCGCGACGCGGTGAAACTCGACCCGAGCATCGCCACGGAGATTCTCTTCCTCTTCGGTGCGACGGTGTTCGCCTTCTTTGTCCCGCTCAACGGCGGCATCGGAATGATCGACACGATCGTTCTCGTCGGGCTGTACGTCGCGTATATCGGGATCATCATCCGTGGCGACGCCGAGGACCACGACGAGCAGGTCGGCGTCCCGGCGTATTTCCAGGCGAAATCCCGGCGGGTCCGGGCGCCGGTCATTCTCACGCTGTTCGCGTACTCCGGGTTCCTGATTCTCACGGCGGTCGAACCGTTTGCCCACGGCCTCGAAGAGTTGGGTCTCCAGTACGGCATTCCCGAGTTCTTTATGATCCAGTGGATCGCGCCGCTGGCCTCCGAGAGCCCCGAACTAATCGTGACCGCGTACCTCGTCAATAAGGCCCGCGCGACTGCGGCGTTCAACGCCCTGATATCTTCGAAACTGAACCAGTGGACGCTGCTGATCGGGACACTCGCGGTCGTCTACAGCATCTCGCTCGGTGCCATTGGCGTCCTTCCGTTCGACTTCAAGCAGACGGCCGAGATCTGGCTCACCGCCGCCCAGAGCTTCTTCGCGCTGGCGATTCTCGTGAACTTCCGGATCAGCGTCCGCGAGGCCGTGACACTGCTCGTGCTCTTCGTTTCACAGGTGGGTATCGAGTTTGCGATCATCCAGACCGTCCCCGAGGCGACCGCCGAGACGTACTCGATCTACATTCTGCTCGCGTACACCGTCGTCTACGTCCTGCTCGGGATCGGACTGCTCGCCACTCGACGGGAGGAACTCAGACGACTCGCCAAGCGGACTGTCGCGAACATCCGCGGCACGCCGATTCCGGATCCGGAACACGCGGATTGAATCGGTGCCGGCGGGACGTGCGCACATACTGCCGCCTCGGTGCGTTTTTATACGATCGGGCGGCCACTCCCGAGCGTGATCGGTCTCGTAGTGAGTCGAGCGGACGACGCGTCGGTCGCGATCGGTGAGGCGCTTCGCTCGCTGGTCGGGTGGGACGAACTGACCGACGATACCAGGAGCGACGCCGCAGGCGGCGGGACGTACTACCGCCACGGCGACTTCGAACTCCGGACGTTCGACGCCTGGCATCTCGAACTCGTCGACGCCGCCGACGCGTTCGCCTCGGCTCCCGAGTTCGTCGCGTTCCTCTCGCGACACGCGGGCGACACCGGGCCGCTCCTGACGGCGCATTTCACCGGGAATTTCGGCCCCGCGGAGTACGGCGGCGACCCGGGTGAACTCGCGCGGGCCTGCCCGAACGTGCAGCGCGAAGCGCTGTCCGCGTTCGGCCGGCACGCCCCCGAGGAGTACGAGGTCGGCGTCGAATGCACCCATCACGGCCCGAGCGACGTCGGCGCGCCGTCGCTGTTCGTTGAACTCGGCAGCAGCGAGTCCGAGTGGAGCGACCCCGAGGGCGCGCGGGCCGTCGCGCGCTCGGTCCTCGAACTCTCCGGAGTCGACGCAGACGCGGCCCCCGGCGGGGACGGACCGGGCGAGAACCGCCAGATCGTCGGCTTCGGCGGCGGCCACTACGCCCCGCAGTTCGAGCGAATCCTCCGGGAGACCGACTGGCGAGTCGGCCACGTCGCCGCCGACTGGGTCCAGAAGTCGATGGGGGCACCCGCGGCCAACGCGGACGTGATCGAGCAGGCCTTCGATCAGTCGGCGGCGACGCGGGCCATCGTCGCCGGCGACGACCCTGACCTCGAAGCCGTCCTCGAAGATCTCGGCTACCGCGTCGTGGACGAGACGTGGCTCCAGGTCACGAGCGGCGTGCCACTGGACCTCGTCGACACCCTCGAAGGCGTGCTCGCCCCCATCGACGACGGGGTACGCCTCGGCGATCCGGCGGAGCAGGTCTCCGAGGCGGCCGCCGATCCGGACTTCACGGTCGTCTCGCTCCCGGATGACCTGCTCGCGGAGGCGTCTGGGATCGGCCGCGAGGCGACGTTCGACGCCGTGGCGGCGCACGCGCTCGCGTTCGAGACCGTCGAGGGCGGAACGAAGCCACGCGGTCGCGCAGTCGTGGCCGACGATGCGGCCGTCGACGAACTTCTTGAGGCGCTCTGTGAGGTGCTCGAATCGAAGTACGACGCGGTCGAGCGATCGGGCGAGGACGTCGTCGCGGTGCGGGAGACGTTCGATCCCGCCGCGGCCGCCGAGGCGGGCGTCCCGGAAGGTCCGGCGTTCGGCCGGTTGTCCGCCGGCGAGTCAGTCGAGGTCGCGGGACGAACTGTACGCCCCGACGAGGTCCGAACGAGCGAGCGAGTGACCCTCCGCGCAGCGGCCCCAGTTATCGCCGTTGATGCCGAATCGGCGCGCGATTCGAAGGCCGATTCGGCGTGATCGCCCTAGATGCCCGCGTCGGCCCGCGTCAGCGTCAGACGCGCGTCTGACAGAAGGGGGAAAGATAATTAAGCTGTGTTCGGTACGAACGGGCATACTATGGACTCCATCGTCGACGATGCGATAGACGAGGCCGAGGAGACGGGGGATGGGAACGCCGTCGACGCCAGCACAGACGAAGCGCCACGGACCGGAACGATGACCGACGAGGAACTCGAGGAAGTCCTCGTCGACCTGCAGACGGACATCACGGTCGTCGGCTGCGGAGGCGCCGGCGGCAACACCGTCAACCGAATGCACGAGGAGGGCATCGAGGGGGCGACGCTCGTCGCCGCCAACACCGACGTCCAGCACCTCGTGGAAATCGAAGCCGACACGAAGATCCTGATGGGCGAGCAGAAGACCCAGGGGCGCGGCGCAGGGTCGCTCCCCCAGGTCGGCGAGGAGGCGGCGCTGGAGTCCCAGGGCGAGATCTACGAGTCGATCGACGGCTCCGATATGGTCTTTGTCACGGCGGGCCTCGGCGGCGGCACCGGCACTGGCTCGGCGCCGGTCGTCGCGAAGGCCGCCCGCGAAGCCGGCGCGCTCACCATCGCCATCGTCACGACGCCGTTCACGGCCGAAGGCGAAGTCCGGCGCACCAACGCGGAAGCGGGGCTCGAACGCCTCCGCGACGTCGCAGACACGGTCATCGTGGTCCCCAACGACCGGCTGCTCGATGCCGTCGGCAAACTCCCGGTCCGACAGGCGTTCAAAGTCTCCGACGAGGTCCTGATGCGCTCGGTCAAGGGCATCACTGAACTCATCACGAAGCCGGGGCTCGTCAACCTCGACTTCGCCGACGTGAAGACCGTAATGGAGCGTGGCGGCGTCGCGATGATCGGTCTCGGGGAGTCGGATTCGGAATCGAAGGCGCAAGATTCCGTCAAAAGCGCGCTCCGATCGCCGCTCTTGGACGTCGACATCTCGGGGGCGAACTCCGCGCTGGTGAACGTCACCGGCGGCTCGGATATGAGCATCGAGGAAGCAGAAGGCGTCGTCGAGGAGATCTACGACCGGATCGACCCCGACGCCCGCATCATTTGGGGCACGTCCGTCGACGAGGAGGTCGACGGGACGATGCGGACGATGATCGTCGTCACCGGCGTCGAATCGCCGCAGATCTACGGCCGGAGCGAGGAGGAAGAGGTCAATCCGCAGCCGACGGCACCCCAGAAGGGCCAGCAGGGCGGCGCAAGCGGTGAACCGGGCACCGAGATCGACTACGTCGAGTAGCCCCGCCCTCGCCCCGCCGCATCAATAGATAGAAAAAGCCTGGCGCGTTACAGTGCGATAAGATGGACGTCAAGTACGACCTGACCAGCTACGTACGGGTGCTGAAGCTGGCCAGCACTCCGTCGTGGGAGGAGTTCTCACAGATCGGTCTCATTGCCGGTGCCGGCATCGTCTTGGTCGGCTTTATGGGCTTTCTCATCTACGCCGTTATGACCTTCCTCCCGGGGGGTGTGTGACGTGCCGATCTACTCGGTCAAGACCACCGCCAGCCAGGAGCGCACCGTCGCCGATATGATCGCCAACCGCGAGGCCGACGAGATTCACGCCGTGCTCGCGCCCGACTCGCTGACCAGTTACGTGATGGTCGAAGCCGACAACGATGGCATCATCACGCGCGTCTTAGAGGAGATTCCCCACGCCCGCGGACTCGTCAAGAGCGGCGGCGAGGCCGGCCGGTCGTCGATGGCCGAAGTCGAACACTTCCTCTCGCCGACACCCGACGTCGAGGGAATCGCCGAGGGCGACATCGTCGAACTGATCGCCGGCCCGTTCAAAGGAGAGAAGGCCCGCGTGCAGCGGATCGACGAGACGAAAGATCAGGTTACCGTCGAACTCTACGAGGCGACGGTTCCGATCCCGGTCACCGTCCGCGGCGATCAGATCCGCGTTCTCGACAGCGACGAGCGCTGAGCGCCGCGTCGCTCTTCGATTCGTTCGCGCAGTGCTATCGTCGATAGACGCTCGATTGGGAGGACCGCTGGAGGACGTTCGGGCCCGTCGGTGGGCGTCGCTGTTCGTCCTCGATTCTGGCGGCTACAGCGCATCCCGGCTCTTGAGTTCCTCGACGACCCCACGGAGGTCAGCCTCGTCTTCGATATCCGCTTTGACATCTTCACGGACGCGGACCGCCGTCGAGTCGGCGTCGTACGCTCGGACGTACTCTGCACGGGAGTGTTCCTCGAAGGCGTGTCGGATGGCGAAGTAGCCGTCGGGGACGACGCTGCCACAGACCGCACACTCGTGGCGATCGTGTTCCACCGTCTGGTGGATAATGGCGGATTCGGCGTCCTCGAAGCGCTCCGGGCAGCCGCCGATGCCGCACTTCCACAGGGACATACCGGAACGCACGGAGAGCGACGACTAAATCGTTCCGCAGTCGGCGGGGAATAGAAATCCATAACCCGACCCCGGGCGGATCGACAGACGTGAGCGACACGGTCGTCTCCGATGGGAAGCACTCAGTCCGCGAGGGCACGGACGCGACGGCGGCCAGTGTCGCGGGCGTCAGCGCGGCGACGACCCGCGTCGATCCCCACGTGAAAGTCGTAGACGAGACGGTGGCCGCCCGCGCGAAGGCCCGCGACCTCGACGTGCTGGTGTATGCCCCGCACTTCACGCGACTGCCCGAGATCCGCGAGCGCGCCGCGCGCTTCTCCGACGACGAGCTCCTCGTCGTGCCCGGCCGCGAGGTGTTCACTGGCACCTGGCGGAATCGCCGGCACGTCCTCGCGGTCGGTCTCACCGATCCGGTGCCGGACTTCATCAGTCTCGACGGCGCGCTCTCGGCGTTTGCGGCGCAGGAGGCGGCGGTCCTCGTCCCCCACCCCGAATTCCTCAACGTCAGCCTGTCGGCCGACGAAATCGCCGCAGTCGAAGACCGAGTGCACGCCATCGAGACGCACAACTTCAAGGTGTGGCCGCAGAAGAACAGCCGAGCACAGTCGATCGCCAGCGACTCCGATATTCCCACGTTCGGCTCGTCGTACGCACATCTCCGCGGGAGCGTCGGTGAGGTCTGGACGACGTTCGACCGGCGGATCGAGTGCGAGTCCGACCTGGTGGAGGCACTGCGGGACGGGGCACCGCGTCGCGTCTACCGTCGTAACGGCACTGCGCACCGCGCCCGCTGTCTCGCGGAGTTCGCACACCTGGGGTACGAGAACTCCTGGAAGAAGGTCGATCGCCTGATGCTCTCGGGAACCGAACCGACGCATCC
The DNA here is from genome assembly GCF_042218505.1 of Halobellus sp. Taxonomy (NCBI): domain Archaea; kingdom Methanobacteriati; phylum Methanobacteriota; class Halobacteria; order Halobacteriales; family Haloferacaceae; genus Halobellus; species Halobellus sp. The sequence continues at coordinate 153,582 of NZ_JBDGQZ010000026.1, read as the reverse complement.
AGACCACGTGGCTTATGACGGCAATTTCGACGCCGTCAGCGAGTACTGATACTGAGTGCGCTCGTCTCTTCCCGCCGAGCGCGGTCAAGAGAGTGGCGCTCGACGGTGACGAGTGCGCGGACGCATCGTGAGCCACAGACCGTGAGGACACGACCGCTGCGATCCGGTCAGAAACCGACCATAGCCCCGAGGAGGTTCGCCGCCTCGACCAGCGACGTGTCGAGCGCGAACACGTAGTTGTGGACGAGAGCGAGGACGACGAGTTCGACGGCTGTCACGGCGACCGTCACGCGGGTCGCCCACGCACTCGACGTGGCGACGCCGGTCGGAAAGCCGTACTCGGCGGTCGAAAACGGGTAAAAAAGCGCGATCCCGCGCTTCGAACCGAGGACGTCGAGCACGTAGTGGGTGGCTACACCGATCCAGACGAACTGGAGGTTTCCGAAGAGGTAGGGGAACGCGAGGAAGATCGCGAGAACCGGCAGATTGTGCAGCGTCTTCCGGTGGCGACCGAAGGCGGTGTCGACATCGGGAAAGAGCGCGCCGAGCGTGACCGGAATCGACAGTTCAACCATCTTCCAGACGACGTCGCCGAGTGCCGCCGCGAGCGCGGCGGGCGTAACGCCGGCCTCACCACCCACGAGCGGCCCGGCCGTCGGGTCGAGTGTGATGATGAATCCCAAACCGATCGCCAGGAGTGCCCCGTTCAGCACGTGTCCCTCTTTGTTCATTGGGTGTGACTGCGTCGGCAGCCCGTACAAACGTTGCGTCTCCCGCTCCGTCGCGGGATTTCACCCGGAGCAACGGTCCTGCGCGTCCGAGTTGTCGTCGTCGGTACCGCGGTCCCCAGCAGCCGCGTCGTGGAGCAGCGAGAGCGCCCGTCTGGCGATCCGCTCTTTGATCTGTGTGCGAGAGCCGTCGAACTCGAACCGCGCCACGCGGGTGTAGGAGTCGCCAGTGCCCCACTCGCCGCGGTAGGCGAGGCCGATGTAGACCGTGCCGACGGGCTTCTCCAGTGTCCCGCCGTCGGGGCCGGCGATACCGGTGGTCGCGAGTCCCCAGTCGGTCCCGGAGCCGTCACGGACGCCTGCGGCCATTTCGCTCGCGACGGGTTCTGAGACTGCGCCGTGGTCGTCGAGCGTTTCGCGAGCGACCCCGAGTTCGGTCAGTTTCGCCTCGTAGGAGTACGTCACGATCGAGCGGTCGAAGTAGTCCGAGGACCCGGGGACGTCGGTGAGGAGTGACCCGATCAGTCCACCGGTACACGACTCGGCGACGGCGACGGTCGTGTCCACCTCGCGCAGCGCATCGGCGACGCGTCTCTCGATTGGTGGATCGGAAGCGAACTCTCGCATATCCACTCCGAGGGTGCGGATCGATAAAGAACGTGTGGAGCGACCGTTAGGGCTGCCAGCGGAATCAGGTCGCTGTGGGCTCAGACGACAGGGACGACGAAAGACACACTTGCCCGGCCGTCGTGGCCGAAGACGATGACAGAGACGGACGACGCGTACGACGAACCGCTCTTTTTCCGCGTCATCAAGTACGCCGAGAACGCCGACCGCGACGTCGTCGATATGGTCTCGGGCAACCCCGACTGGGAACCGCCAGCCGCGCTCCGCGAGGGGCTGGCGGACTACGCCGAGGCCGATCCGCCCGAGCTCCAGTACCAGGCGAGCGAGGGACTCCGCGAACTCCGCGAGGAGATCGCCGCCCGCCGGAACGTCGACGTCTCGCGCGTCATCGTCACCAACGGCGCGGGCGAGGCCAACTACCTCGCGATGGCGGCCGGAATGGAGCGCGGGACGGGATCGGACTTCCTCCTCACCGATCCCGTATACCCGTACTACCCGGGCAAGGCGACGATGCTCGGCGGGAGTTCGACGCGCGTTCCCGTCCACGAGGACGGCCACGTCGATGTCGCGGGGATGCGCGAGGCCGCGTCCGACGAGACGGCGGCGATCGTCCTCAACACGCCGAACAACCCCACGGGAGCGGTGTACGACATCGAAGCGGTCACCGCGCTGGCGGACGTCGCCGCCGAAGTCGATGCGCTGCTCGTCGTCGACGAGGTGTACGACCACTTCGACTTCACCGGCCGGTTCGAGAGCGCACTCACGCTGGACCGTGATCACGTTATCGTCACCTCGTCGTTCTCGAAGTCGATGGGGATCACGGGGTTTCGAGTCGGCTACGCGGTCTTCCCCGAGCGGTTGGTCGACCCCGCGCGCACCCGCCATATGCTCGTCAACGTGACCGGGAGTCGGCCGGCGCAGACTGCCGTTGCGCACGCGCTTCGAGAGACGCCCCCGTCGTACTACGAGTCCGTCCGCGACACGATCCGCGGGCGGATCGACGCGCTCACCGCGTCGCTCGACACCATCGGCGCAGACTACACCACGCCCGAGGGGGCGTTTTACGTCCTCGCGCGCTTCGCAGACTTCCCCGGGACGATGGCGAACGTCGAACGCCTGATCGAGGAGGCGGGCGTCGCGGGGATGCCCGGCGAGGCCTTCGGCAACGCCTACGACGACTGGATCCGGGTTTCGCTCTGCACCGACCGCGTCGACGAGGCGGCCGGCCGGCTAAGGAAGTACTTCGAGAGCCGGTGACAGGACGCGCCTGCCGCGGATCATCTGTCGAGGGAGCCGACGGCGGTGCCGAGGAGGAAAAGCCCCGCGCCGACGCCGAGCGCGAGGAGGGCCCGCCGGTCGCCGGGCGAGGCCGGCAGTACCGCCCCGGCGTCGCCGCCGACCAGCCCGATCCCGCCGATCAGCGCCAGCGTCACGCCGGAAATCTCCATCGCGGCGGCCGCCGACTCCCTATCCATCCTCCGACTCCGACTGGAAGACCCGATTCGACTCGCCGCGATACCGCTTCAGTCCCTGCTCGACGCCGACGGCAACGGCGGAGGCGATCCCGACCCAGGCCATCGTGACGACGAACAGGAGGACGAAGAGCGTCGTCAGTCCGGAGGGCATCAGGCAGTCAACTCGGAGCGCCGGAAATATACCTTGGTATGTGCAGTATATATCGGTACGGTCGGATCATATCAGAGTTTATTATCGAGGCCACGATCGATGGTGGCGGATGGTTCCCCCGCTCGCTCCCCTCTCTCCGAAGCGGTACTTCCGGGAGCGCGACGCCTCCGCGAATCGGGCGCTCGCCGTGGTCGCGCTCTCGGCGCTCGTCGCCAGTCTCGCGATGCTCCCCGTCGGCTGGCTCCTCGCGACGAGCTTCGACTCGTCGACGACCGTCCCGAACCCCGATCATCCCGAGGGGTCGCTCTGTGAGTCACGCGACTACCCGAACCTCAGCGTCGACGGCGAGACGGTGACGTTCGGGACGCCGGAGGACTGTGCCGAGCCCGCCCGGATCGGCGTCAGATCGGTCGTGTGGCGAGTCGTCGCGATGGAAGCGCTCGGACGGGGGATCGCGCTGTGTCTCGCGTGGGTCGGGATCACCGCCGCGCTGTACGCGCTGGCGCGTCACTCGTTCGAGACGGGACGGGAGGCGATCGCGATCGCCGGCTGGGGGACGGTGCCCTGGGCGGCGAGCGCGCTCGTCGTCGCCGGCGTCCTGGTCGCCACGGTGGACCCGTCGGCCCTCCGAGCAGCCGGCGGTTCGGCGTCGGCGACGGCCGACGCGCTCGCCGCCCAGCTCCGGGCCGCGCTTCCGATGACGCTCGTTCCCCCGGCGCTCGCGACGGTCTGGACGGGATGGATCCACTATCACGGCCTCCGGGAGCTGACAGCCCTCTCGTCGCGCCGCGCGCTCGAACTCGCCGGCGTCGTGAACGCGAGCGGCTACCTCCTGGTGTTGACCCAGACGCTCCTCAGCGTGTGATCGAACAGAGGTCACCCGCCGATTCCGTCTCCGCGACCGGCGAGGCGTTTATTGCGCTCGACGATCGTACTAGTACTGGGTACGATCCGAGTACCCATCCGGCCGTGTTGGGCGTTGACCGCGCCCGAGACACCGGATCCTGACCACGGTCGGGGACGGCGTGTTGTCTCCAGACCCACCCGCGGTGAACGATCGTCCCCGACCGACCCGACGGCCGAGAGCCGCCGCTGTGTCTGCCGACCGAGAAGTACACAAGTCCCCGACGCGTCCTCCCGCGTATGTCCAGCATCGACGTCGACGCAGTCGACGAAGCCGAGGACGACGAGTCGGATGGCAGCGACGAGAGCCACGATCACACCGTCGACGTCGAGGCGGTCGATCGGGTCGAAACGGCCGACGTCGCGGGGTTGCCGGACGAAGTCGACGCCCCCGAGTACATCCTCTACGGCGGGAAAGGTGGCGTCGGCAAGACGACGATGGCGGCCGCAACGGGGCTGGCCTCCGCGGCGGCCGGAACCGCGACGCTCGTCGTGTCAACTGACCCGGCGCACTCGCTGTCAGATACCCTCGACGTCGACGTACCCGCTGATCCGGCGCGCGTCCGCGAAGACGTTCCCCTGTACGCGGCCGAAATCGACCCGGATTCGGTCGTCGCCGGCCCGTTCGGGGCTGGCGGCCAAGCCGGGGGCGAGGGGCAAGAAGCGGCTGGATCAAGCGGGTTCGAGCAGGGCCCGGACGTCGACGGTACCCCCTTCACCGGAGACGAAGGTGGGGGTGCTGCTGGATCGGGTCCGGTGGGCGAGTCGCCTTTCGGCGACCTCGGCGGGATGGAGGATCTCCTCGGCGGGGCGATGGGTCCCGGTTCGATGCCCGGTGCCGACGAGGCCGCAGCGATGCAGCAACTGCTCGAATATCTGGACGACCCGCGATTCGACCGGGTCGTCGTCGATACCGCGCCGACCGGGCACACCCTCAGGCTGCTCGAACTCCCGGAGATGATGGACTCGATGCTCGGGCGCATTGCGAAGATGCGACAGCAGTTCTCGGGAATGATGGAGGGGGTAAAGGGAATGTTCGGGATGGGATCGGACGATCAGACCCCGGAGATCGACCTCGACGAACTCCGCGAACGGATCGAGCGACTCCGGGCAGTGCTTCGAGATCCCACGAAGACCGACTTCCGCGTCGTGATGATTCCCGAAGAGATGAGCGTCGTCGAAACGGAACGGCTCGTCGAGCGCCTCGACGGCTACGGGATTCCGGTCCAGACGCTCGTCGTCAACCGCGTGATGCAGGACCTCGCCGACGTGACAGGCGCCGACGTCGACGAGCGCTGGGTCGTCGCCCCCGACCTGGAGCACTGTGAGTTCTGTCAGCGGCGCTGGCAGGTCCAGCAGGACGCGATCCAGCGCGCGACCGACCTCTTCCGGGGGCGATCAGTGAAGCGCGTCCCGCTTCTCGCAGAGGAAGTTCGTGGCGAGGACGCGCTTCGTGTGGTCGCCAACTGCCTGTCGTAGGGCTCCCGACCGCAGCTCTCGCTCAGAGTTTCCGGAGGTACCGGTACGCGGTGTCGAGCCACCGAGCGGGGAGGTAGCGGGCCAGTGTCGCGATTCGCGCGGCCGTCCCAGGCTGGTAGCGCGCCCGGGGCTTCGTCGAGGAGGCGGCGTTGACGATGTCTTCGGCGACGCGCTCGGGGGGAATCGCCCCGAGGCCACCGCCGCCGATCAGCTGGGTTTCGTCGAAGAGTTCGTAGAACGATTCGTACGCGCCGGAGCGTTCCACACCGGCGATTTCGGAATCCGGACTGTCGCTATCGTCGCCGTGGACCTCCTGGTCTACGCGGTCGCGGAAGTTCGTCTCGACCGGGCCTGGCTCGATCACGGCGACGTCGATGCCGTACTCGTCGACCTCGTTGCGGAGCGCGTCGCTCATCGCTTCGAGCGCGAACTTCGAACCAGCGTACACGCCGCCGCCGGGGAACGAGATCCGCCCGGCCGCGCTGGAGACGTTCACGACCGTCCCGTCCTCCTGCTCGCGCATATGTGGCAGGACGGCGCGGATCAGCCGGTGCGGGCCGTAGACGTTCACGTCGAACTGTCGGTGGACCTCGTCGGTGGGGACGTCTTCGAGCGGGCCCATCTGGCCGAATCCGGCGTTGTTGACCAGACAGGAGATGCGACCCTCTTCGTCGATGATCCGGTCGACGACACGGTCGACGTCGTCCTGGTCGGTCACGTCGAGCGTCGCGATGCGACAGCCCTTCTCGCCGAGCGTTTCGATGTCTGCGGGGTTGCGCGCCGTCGCGTACACGGACCAGTCTTCGTCGAGGAACTCGTGTGCCGCGGCGCGGCCGATCCCTGACGAACAGCCGGTGATGAGGACCGTCTTGGGATGCACGCCCGGAGTGACGACCCACGCGGTGGTAAATCCCCGGTTCGTCGCCGCCGTGCGTGAATCGGCCGTCCCACGGCCACACGCTTAACTTTCTGCCCGGGCAGTTCCGAGTATGCAGTTCGACCGACGCGCCGGTGTCTTTCTCCACGTGACGTCGCTCCCCGGCCCGCACGGGATCGGCGATCTGGGGCAGGGCGCGCGGCGCTTTCTCGACTGGCTCGCCGCCGCGGAGCAGTCCTACTGGCAGTTCTGTCCGCTCGGCCCGACAGCGCCGATCCACGGCGATTCACCGTATCAAGCCTACTCCGCGTTCGCCGGAAACCCGCTGTTGGTGAGTCTGGAGCGACTCGTCGACGCCGGACACCTCAACCGCGACGACCTCGCTCCGGTCCCAGAGTTCTCCGAACACGACGTCGAGTACGACCGGGTCCGGGAGTACAAAACCGGACGCCTCCGGATGGCGGCCGAGCGGTTCCACGCTGACGCCGACGCGGCCGAGCGGGACGCGTTCGAAGCGTTCTGCGAACGCGAGTCGGCGTGGCTCGACGACTACGCGCTGTTTATGGCGTTACGGACGCGCCACGACGGGGCGTGGACCGACTGGCCCGGACCGGTCCGGACGCACAATCCCGACACCATCGCGGAGTCCCGCGCGGACCTCGCCGACGAAATCGCCTACCGGAGGTTCGTCCAGTTCGTCTTCGACCGACAGTGGCGCGCCGTTCGCGAGTACGCCCACGAGCGCGGGATCGATCTCGTCGGGGACCTCCCGATTTACGTCGCCCTCGACAGCGCCGACGTGTGGGCGAGTCCAGAGGCGTTCGACCTGAGCGATGACGGGCGACCCGCGGCCGTCGCCGGCGTCCCGCCGAATCCGGGCGATGACGGCCAGCGCTGGGGAAACCCGGTTTACGACTGGGAGTCGCTCCGCGCCGACGGCTACGGCTGGTGGCTCGATCGACTGGAGCGACTGTTCGAGTTGGCCGACGTCACGCGGATCGATCACTTCAAGGGCTTCGACGAGTTCTGGGCGATCCCTACCGATGCGGACGCGCCGTCTGCGGGTGAGTGGCGCGACGCGCCCGGTCACGACTTTTTCGAGACGCTCGCCGGTCACTTCGACGACCTCCCGTTCATCGTCGAGGACCTCGGCTTCGTAGACCAGGGGCTCGTCGACCTTCGAGACCGCTTCGGCTTCCCGTCGATGCGCGTGCCCCACTACGCCGACTGGTGCCAGCAGGGTGATATGTACCAGCCGATGCACTACCCCGAGAACAGCGTCGGCTACACCTCCACCCACGACACGGACACGGTCATCGGGTACTTCGAGTCGCTCTCGGCCGAGCAGCGGAGCTGTCTGGAGTACAACATCGGCGCGGACGGGTCGGAGATCAACTGGTCGCTGATCGAAGCGGTCTGGCGCTCGGACGCCGTCCTCGCGTTCACGGCGCTACAGGATGTCCTGGGGCTCGACAGCCACGCCCGGTTCAACGAGCCCGGGACCACCCACGGCAACTGGACGTGGCGCGCCACTGCCGAGGCGTTCACCGATCCCCTCGCTGATCGGCTCGCCCGGATCACTGACGAACACATCCGGAACTGACTGGAGTCGTTTGGTTGCGAACAGTCGGCACTCGCGTCGCATCCCCGCGCCGGTCGTGCCGAACAACCGCTGCCCGACGCGGGATCCGTCTCAGCGCATACCGCGAGTGGCCGCGGGGTCCGACATAAACCTTCGTCGGGAGGTGGACGATGTCGCCGTGTTGCTCCCGGTCCGGTGTTGCTCCGATGGCCGTCGGTCTCGCATCGAAACCCCGATACGCGCCGCTTTCTTTCCTCCATCGATGACCGATCCGTCGACGACGTTCGAGTCCGGCGCACTTTCGCTCTCGGAGATCCCTGGACCGTTCGACCTGCAGGCGACGCTGGAGAGCGGGCAGTCGTACCTCTGGGACCGTGCGGACGGCCGGATGTACGAGTCGATGGACGTCTACGGCGGTGACGTATGGTACGAGACGGTCGTCCCGCCGGTTGAGGGCGTCACCGACGAGGACGTCGTCGTCCGCATCCGCCAGCGCGACGGCGAAATCGAGTGGGAGGCGACGGCCGATCCGGTCCCGCTCCTGACGCATCTTCTCCGACTGGACGACGACCTCGATGCGATCTACGGAGCGACGCCCGACGACGACCTCATCGAACGGGCGTACGACGCCTACCATGGAATGCGGCTGGTCCGCGATCCGCCGTTTCCCTGTCTCGTCTCGTTCATCTGCTCGGCCCAGATGCGTGTCTCGCGCATCCACGGAATGCAACTCGCACTCGCGCGCGAGTTCGGCACACCCTACGAAGTCGGTGGCGAGACGTTCCGGGCGTTCCCCCGCCCGGACCAGCTGGCCGCCCGGACCGAAAAAGAGTTGCGAGAACTCAAACTCGGCTATCGGGCGCCCTACGTCCAGCGGACCGCCGAGATGGTCGCCGACGACGAAGCCGATCCGCGCGAGGCGGTCGGCCTCCCGTACGAAGAGGCGCGCGAGTCGCTGACGCGGTTCGTCGGCGTCGGCGACAAGGTGGCGGACTGTGTGCTCCTGTTCTCGCTCGGCTATCTGCAGGCGGTCCCGCTCGACACGTGGATCCAGAGCGCGATTGCCGAGCACTACCCCGAGTGCGATTGCGGCAACTACACCGAGACGTCGCGGGCGCTCCGCGAGCGACTCGGTGGCGAGTACGCGGGCTACGCTCAGACGTACCTCTTCTATTACCTCCGAGCGCGGGGCGAGTAGCGGCGAACGCTCGTTCGCAGCGGCGAACCTTTGATGCCGTCGGCGGTGCTACTGTGCAGTATGGACTGTAGAGTCGTCGTGGAGGCCGCCATCCCGGTGTACGACGTGACGACGCCAGACGAGGCGATCCGCATCGCCATCTCGAAGACGGGCGAGATGCTCAACCCGGATCTGAGTTACGTCGAGATCTCGATGGGGTCGCGGACGTCACCCGCCGGTGAGGAACTGCCGCCGGCGTTCATCGCCGCCGACGAGGCGCTCGTCGCCCTCGAACTGGAGATGACGGTTTTCAACGTGGAACAGCAGGAGCACGCGACGCGCATCGCTCGCAAAGAGATCGGTCAACGCTTGGAGAACGTCCCGCTGAAGGTGCTTAGCGTCGAGCAGATCGAAGACGACGGGGACTCGAAGTCTGAGACGGACGCCGACACTTCGACCCAAGAGGCGAGCGACACGGACGAGGAGGTCGAGGACGAGTCGGACGACGACCTCATCCCCGAGTTCGACGACCTCGTCGAAGACGGCTGAGCGACTGCGGCGGCCCCGGCGCGATCTTTTGGACAGTCTGGACGAACATTTTGTTTTGCGTGGCGACGGGCACGGTCCAAAGCGAAATAGCGAAAAGAACCGATACAATCGTGTATCAGCAGCCACTATGGTGACATATGACCCAATCGACGCTGTACGAACGGCTCGGTGAACACGGCGGGATCCGTGCGGTCGTCGACGACTTCTACGACCGACTTCTCGAGGACGAGATGGTGGGACCATTGTTCGAGGACGCCGAGATGGAGCGGCTCAGACAGACCCAGACGGATTTTCTGTGCGAGGCGGCCGGCGGCCCCGAGACGTACGACGCGGCGCCCGTCGAGGAGGCACACCTGCACGTCTCGTTCACCGAGGCACACATCGAGCGCGCAATCGAGCACCTGCAGGCCAGTGTCGACGCCCACGACGTTCCCGAATCGGACGCAGAGGCCGTCGTGGGTGCCGTCGCGTCGTATCGTGCGGAGTTGCTCGCAAGCGAGGACGACGACTGAGACGGCGATGCGAGTCGAGACTCAGCGCCGACGAGTCTCGCGCGCAGCGCAACGAACCGGGATTTCGGCGCTGCCGCTGGGTCGTGAGAGTGAGTAGAGAAGTGGTGTAAGTCGTCGGAATCAGTCAGCAGCGGCAGCGACGCGATCCTGTTCGACCTCGTCCATCGAGGACGTGATCCCCTTGACTAATTTAAACACAGCGGCTTTATGATCCGTTTTCGACTTGTGGATCGATGTCGGTCGGACGCCGAGTTCGTTGTATGCTTCGAGCGGGACTTCTTCGTCTTCCCACGATTCGACCTGAGTATGTACCTCTGCAAGCAGGCCGTGAAGGTGGATGAGCTCCTGCTTCTTCATAAGCAACCAAGGGTTAAAACCGGAAGAATATATTACTATCCTGAGTCTCGTTAACACACAACTGTGCGATTCGGGGGGTAAAACGGCTGTATTCGACCGATTTACCGTTTTCAATAATGAGGGTTGTCGGGATCTCCGCTAACGCAGCGCTCACGTGTATATGAACGCTTTACATCTCGCGCGTCCTTGGCCCGAATATGGATTACCAGGATCAACTCGATCGAGCACTTGAGCAGTCTCCCGACATCGCGGAGGGTGACAAACGGTTCGAGGTCCCCGAACCGGACGTGCGACCCGAGGGTAACGTTACCGTCTGGGAGAACTTCGAGTCGACCTACGACCGCCTCGCGCGCGGTCAGGACCACCTCGTCCGATTTATGCAGTCTGAACTGGGAACGAGCGCGCAGATCGACGACCGCGGTCGGGCGCGGTTCACTGGCGATTTCAAACAGCGACGCGTCGAAGATGCGCTCGAAACCTACGTCGACGACTTCGTCACCTGTAGCGAGTGCGCATCGCCCGACACACGGCTCGTCGAGGAACAGGGAACGACTGTGTTGAAGTGCGACGCCTGCGGCGCGCTCTCCTCGGTGCCGGACCTCTGAGGGTCGTCCAGACTGGCCGGACTACTCGCTACCCGCTCGGACCGAGAGGCGTCCGCACGAGGAAACAACAGGACCGCTGCTACTCAAACTGCTTGACCGCGTCGAGGTCGCGTTCAGTTCGCATAAATTCCGCGAGCCGGCGGGTTGTCCCGCAAGCAGAACACGTGAAGTTCTCACGGTGCCCGGGCAGCGCAGTCGGTTGCGCCTGCCAGTCTTTGCTACATTCAGGACACAGTAGCCGCACAAACGCTTCGACCATAGCCGAGGGGACTCTCGGTACGTCAATAAAGGTTGGTGAGTGAACGGCCGAACTCCGCTTGGGCCCCTCCCAGAGAACCGAGTTACGCGACCGCGCCGGCGTCGTCGGGTTCTTCGACTTCGAGCAGTTCCTTGTAGCGGTTCCGGATCGTGACCTCGGAGACGTCGGCCACCTCGCTGACCTCGCTCTGGGTCACCTTCTCGTTGGTGAGGAGCGCCGCCGCGTAGACTGCGGCTGCAGCGAGGCCGACCGGCGACTTTCCGGAGTGGATGGCCGCGCGCTTGGCCTTTCGGAGCAGTTCGCGCGCCGTCCGCTCAGCCTCGTCTGAGAGGTCGAGATCGGAGGCGAACCGCGGCACGTACTGCTCGGGGTCCGCGGGTTCGACCTCCAGTTTGAGTTCGCGGACGACGTAGCGGTATGTCCGGGTCAGTTCCATCTTGTCGACGCGGGAGACGCGCTCGATCTCGTCGAGCGAGCGCGGCGTTCCGGCCTGTCGGGCGGCCGCGTACAGCGATGCGGTCGCGACGCCCTCGATGGAGCGGCCGGGAAGCAGGTCCTCGTCGAGTGCGCGACGGTAGATGACAGAGGCGGTCTCGCGGACGTTCTCCGGGAGGCCGAGCGCCGAGGCCATTCGGTCGATCTCGCCGAGTGCCTGCTTGAGATTGCGCTCTTTCGAGTCGCGGGTGCGGAACCGCTCGTTCCAGGTCCGAAGCCGCTGCATCTGCTCTCGCTGCCGCGACGAGAGGGAGTTGCCGTAGGCGTCTTTGTTCTGCCAGCCGATGTTGGTCGACAGCCCCTTGTCGTGCATCAGGTTCGTTGTCGGCGCACCGACGCGGGATTTGCGGTCCCGCTCGGCGCTGTCGAAGGCGCGCCACTCGGGGCCGCGGTCGATCGAGTTCTCGTCGACGACCAGTCCGCAGTCCGAACAGACCGTCTCGCCGCGGGCCTCATCGCTGATGAGCGGGCCGCTACACTCGGGACAGACCTGCTGCTCGTCCTCGGTCTGCTCGGTTTCTCGCTCCTCCGCCTGCTGATTCTCCGTTCGGGATTCGTTGCGTTCTGCTACGTGGTTTCGGGTGTGCGTATCACTCATAATCGGGAGGGGCTCATCCGGGACCGGGAGCAGAAAGAGAGAGTCCGGTCCGAACTGACCTTACAATGTGTAAGGATCTAGCGTATTTAAACCTTTTGCTACGCCAAACTGCCGTCCCACACAATCATTACCACCATAGACGGCCGTATACTGGTGTAACTGTCACAAATAAACCAATTCTCACACATATATATACGTTCCGTATAGAATTGGCCACCTGAGTGACCCGTGAGAACTCGAATCGGGTCCGGCACTGGGGGGCTACTCGTCAGCGTCGAGTAGGTCCCACCGATCGACGATCAGGCCATCGACACCCGCCGCGATGAGGTCTGTCGCGATCCGCGTGTCGTCGACCGTCCAGACGTTGACGTCGAGACCGGCAGCGTGTGCCGCATCGACAATGTCAGTACTGAAAACGAGATTTACCGACGGGTGAACCGCTATGCAGTCTAAACTCGTCGCAATCGACACCGCGAGTCCGGGCTCGTCGAAGAAGAGGTAGCCAAGACTCGCCGTGGGGATCGCCGCGCGGAGCTCGCGGAGCGCATCAGCGTCGAACGACGAGAAGAGAAGGTCGTTTTTTACCCCATCGACCGCCGAGTCGACGTCGGCGGCCATTCCATCGTGCTTGAGTTCGACGTTGACGGCGGTATCGTCGGGGACGGCGTCCAGAAACGGCTCGAGTCGCGGGATCGGCTCCCCTGAGTCGGCGACTGTCAGCGTCTGTAACGTCGCCCAGTCCGTCTCGGCGACCGGCCCGGATGCACCCGTCAGCCGGTCGAGTTCGTCGTCGTGGAAGACGACCAGTTCTCCCGAACCGCAGCGCTGGACGTCGATCTCGATTATCTCGACGTGCGGTGCGGCGCGGGTCGCCGACAGCACCGTGTTCTCTGGGTACTGCGCGGCACAGCCGCGGTGGGCGATCAGCGCGACGTCCCCGGCGGGTCCGTCTGTCGCCGAGTCGTCGGTCGGCGATCCGTCGGTCGTTCCCATCTGTTCACCTCGTCGGCTCGGCTTCGGGAGCGACCCCATCGAAACTGGTGGTCTCGTGCGATCCCGTCGCCCAACCGTCCAGTTCGGTGTCCGGCCGTGCCGAGTGATACAGCGTCTCGCCCGTGTCGGGATCGAACAAGTGGAGCCGTTCCGGATCGAACCCGAGCGACACCGACTCGCCGATGGCGATCTGACTTCGGGGTTCGACTTTCACCCGGATCTCCCTGCCGCCGATCCGGCAGTGCAGCAACAACTGTTCGCCGAGCGGTTCGGTCACGGTCACTTCGGCGGTGAACGTCGCTGCACTGGTGGGGAGCGACGACGCGAGCCCGATGTCCTCCGGGCGGACCCCGAACGAGACTGTCCGGTTTGTCACGCCGAGCGCTGCTGCGTCGGTCGTCCCGGGAAGATCGACGACAAACCCATCGTGGACGGCGGTGAGACCGTCGTCGGTCGAGCGCAGTTCCACCGGAAGCACGTTCATTGCCGGTTCGCCGATAAACTCGGCCACGAAGCGGTTCTCCGGGAAGTCGTACAGTTCCTGCGGCGAGGCGACCTGCTGGAGTTGTCCGTCGTTCAGCACCGCAACGCGGTCGCCGAGCGTCATCGCCTCCGTCTGGTCGTGAGTCACGTAAACCGTCGTGGTCTCCAGTTTCCGGTGCAGTTTGAGCAGTTCCGCACGCATCTGCACCCGGAGTTTCGCGTCGAGGTTCGACAGCGGTTCGTCCAGAAGGAACACCTGCGGTTCCCGGACGAGCGCCCGACCGATTGCGACGCGCTGGCGCTCGCCGCCGGAGAGTTCCTTGGGCTGCCGTTCGAGCAACTCCTCGATACCGAGCGTCTCGGCGGCGTCGGCGACGCGCCGTTCGATCTCTTCGGCGGAGAAGTCGCTCACCGAACGCATCCCGAACGACATATTCTCCGCGGCGGTCATATGCGGGTAGAGCGCGTAGTTCTGGAACACCATCGCAATCTCCCGGTTCTTCGGGGGAACGTCGTTCACGACGCTGTCGCCGATCTCGATTGTCCCGTCGGAGACGTCTTCGAGGCCGGCGATCGTCCGAAGCGTCGTCGACTTCCCGCACCCGGACGGACCGACCAGGACGAGGAACTCGCCGTCGTGGATCCGGAGATCGATCCCGCCGACCGCTTCGACCGAGCCGAATCGTTTCGTGAGGCCGTTCAGTTTGATGTTTGTCATATTACTTTTGTTGGATCGCGAATGTTTCGAGCAGCGGGCGGTGCAGGGCGTACAGGATGACAAGCGGCGGAAGCAGCGCGATGACCGCGCCCGCCATAATCAGCCCCCACTGGGTCAGTCCGGACTGACTCGCTCCCTGAAGATATTTGATGCCGACCTGAATCACCTGTTTCTGCTGGTCACTGATAACGATGAGCGGCCAGAGGTACTGATTCCACGCGTAGATGAACGTGATGACAGACACCCCAGCGATCATCCCCTTCGACATCGGGATCAGCACGCGAAAGAGGAAGCTAATCGGCCCGACACCGTCGAGCCGGGCGTTCTCGACGAGCGATTCCGGGATCGAGAGGAAATGCTGTCTGAACAGGAACACCGCCGTCGCGCTCGCGATGTAGGGACCAGTGATCGCCAGCAGCGTGTTCGCCCAGCCCAGATCCGCCAGCAGTTGAAACAGGGGGACGATCCGGACTGGCACCGGAATCAGGAGCGTGAGCAGGATGAACATAAAGATCGCCCGCTCGTGGGGAAGCCGATAGTAGACGAGTGCGAGAGCCGCGAGCAGCGAGAGGGCGACCTTGCCGACGACGATCACCGCCGACATCACGAACGAGTTGATCATATACTGCATCAGATTGTACTCGGTGAGCGCAGTCCGGTAGTTGGAGAGTCCCGAACTCCCGAAGCCGATCTTCGAGATGTTGTAGACCTCTGTCGGCGTCTGCGTACTCATAAAGATCGCCAGGACGAGCGGGAGCGCCATCAGGAACACCGACGCGATAAGTCCGAGGTGAACGAACAGTTGATCGCCGAATATGTCGGTCACGTCGATCCGCGTCGTGGGCGTCTCAGTCGATTGTGTAGTGTCTGTGGCCATCGTTAGGCGTAGTGGGTGTGGCTGTCAGTGTAGCGGAGTTGGAGGTACATCAGGACCGAGACGATGACGAACAGGACGACCGACTCCGCCGAAGCTTTTCCGAGGCTGCTGAACGCGAAGGCGTCGCGATACAGTTTGAAAATGAGGAGGTTCGTGGCGTTGTTCGGACCACCGCTCGTCATCAGATCCACGAGTGGGAAGGTGCCGAAGAAGGCGTAGATCGTGTTCATCACCACCAGAAACACGAGCGTCGGCGAGATCAACGGGACGTACACGCGATACAGCATCCGGAGCCGCCCGACGCCGTCCAGTTGCGCGGATTCAGTCAGCGACTCCGGGACGTTGTTCAGCGCCGCCGTGAGAAAGATGATGTTGTAGCCCAGTTGCTTCCAGATCGCAACGATTGCGACGACGACGAACGCCTGCGGGCCGCTCGTGAACCAGTCGATCGAGAGCCCGGTCAGCGACTCGACGAAGCTCGTGATGATACCCAGATTCGGGTGCAGCATAAACAGTAGAACCGTTGCCGCGACCGCCGTCGGGAGCGCATACGGCCAGATCGCGATCAACAGGTATCCCGACTCGGCGACCTCGACCTCGAAGAGCAGGTACGAGACGAAGAGTGACGCCGCGAGGGTGCCGATCACGACGGCGGCCGCGAAGGCGAAACTGACGAGGATGCTGATCCGGTACCCCGAGGAGGTTGCGAGTATGATGTAGTTCTCCAACCCGACGAACGTTTGTTTCGTTCCGAGCAGCAGCGTCTGGAAGAAACTCAATCGGAACGTCTGGACCGCCGGATAGTAGAGGAACGCGACGAGAACGATGACTGTCGGCAGGAGGAGTGCTCCGGCCTGCAGCGTGGAATCGTACGGTTTCGTGAATTCTGCCATAGTGTGAAGCGAGGGTGAAAAACGGGTCTCTGGCGATGCTTCGGCGTTAGTTGGCCTTCTGGTTGTACGAATTGAGGGCCTCCTCGGCCTCGGTGTCGACTTGGCCGAGCACATCCGTCACGTTCTGATTCTCGTTTTGAATCATACTCACGTACCCCTCCTCGACGATGGTACGGACCTCGGTGAACGGCCCCATCAGCGCGCCTCGCGTCGCGGGCATATCCTTGGTCTCGCGGAGCTGTTCGATTGCCGTCAGGAAGTTGGGGTTCTTCTCGTAGAACCCTTCGCTCTTCAGTTCGGAGATGGCCTCCTCGCGGACGGGGAAGTAGCCCGTCCCGGTGTGCCACCGCTTCTGTTGTGCGGGCTTCGTGAGCCACGCGAGGAACTCCCCGGCGGCCTGCTGTTTCTCGTCTGCGAGGCTCGCGGGCGTCCACAGCGATGCCCCCCCGATAACGACGCCGTTCCGGGCGCCGCCGGGCGTCGGCAGCCGCATCGTGCCGAGTTCGAAGCCGTTGTCCTTGGCGCCTTTCTTCATCGGCGCGATGCTCGACGTCGAGTACCCGAGGATGCCGGTCTTCTGGGTCAGGAAGGCCTGCTGAGCTTCCGACCACGCCTCGATGCCGGGGTTCAGGTACTGATCCTGCTCGTAGAGGTCGGCCCACCAGTTGAAGACTGACTTCGCGGCGTCGCTCTGCAGATAGAGTTCGGTCGCACGCGAAGCCCGGCCGTTCTCGTTGTTGACGAGCGTCTGGCCCTGTTCGGCAAACCACTGTTCGACGAACCACGAGTGGTTCGGCCACGTCGTCCCCTTATCGACGACGCCCGCCTCAGTGAGCGTGTTCGCGGCGTCGGTGATGCCCTGGAACGTCGTCGGGGGGTTCTCGGGGTCGAGGCCGGCCTCGTCGAAGGCGTTTTTATTGTAGTAGAAGATCGCGTTCGAGGAGTTGAACGGCATCGAATTGAGTTTCCCGTCGATCCGGTAGTAGTTCAGCACCGAGTCGAGATAGTTGTCGAAGTTGACCGAATCGGGAACGATGTCTTCAACCGGGGCGAACACCCCGCTGTCGATCGCCAGTTGCGTCCCGATCTCGAAGATCTGTGCGATTGCGGGCGGATTACCCGCCTGCACTGCTGACGTGGTCGCGTTCAGCGTCTCGCGGTAACTGCCCTTCTGCGTCGCGGTCATCTCGATTCCGTCAGCCTGACTCACGAAGTCGCTGACGAGCGAGTCGACGAGTTTACCTAGATCACCACCCATCGCGTGCCAGAACTTGATACTGACCGCGTTCGTCTGTGCCGATCCGGCGGTGGTGCCGGTCGCGCCACCGCTTTCGCCGGTGCCGTCGGTGCTCGTGCTGTCACTCTGCGAACCCTGCCCCGAACAGCCTGCCAGTCCAGCGATCGTGGCCGCACCCGCACCCTTGATAAACGTCCGCCGAGATCTAGTCGGATCCATTTGAATTCAGGTGTATTCAGCGATTCCCGGTAATAGTAGTTTGATATTTTTACTATATATAAGAATTCGCGTTACGGTTCGTAGATTTTGCCCCCTAGAAGTCTATATTCTATATACTTTCTCGGTCTCGGAATCTGGGTTGAATGGGTGGCCTACCCGTGGCGGGCATCGACCCCCACGACGCTGGTGTGGCGCTAAAAAGTGGCAGCGCCAGCGTGTCACCGATGGAGTCACCGAAATACGTTCGCTAACTGTCGCTGATGAAGAGAGGAGAATGAGGACGGTCGCACCGGTCGTGAGTCGCAGTATGCGTCGCGGGCGCTCAGACGGACTCCGGTTCGACGGGATGCTCGATCGCGCGCAACATTGCGATGACGTTCGCCTCCTCCCCGTCGAGTTGCTGCGGGTACACACCCAGTCCGAAGATGTAGTCGTCGCCGTGGCGGTACTTCGTCACGTGGACGTAGACGTCGATCTCCTGCCCCTGGATCGTCGACGTCGCACTGAACTTCGTGACTCGCGTCTCGGTCCCCTGTACCGTGATGTTCCGTGCGCCGACGCGCTGGACGTCGCTCAGGCCGGAGTACTGCTGCTGGACGAACTGGACCAGCCGCTCGTTGGAGAACTGCCCGATCGGATTGAGTGTCTGTCCGCCGACGTCGGCCGCCGGCGTCGAAACGACGGTAAAGAGGCCGACATCGGTCTCACCCAGCGATCCGACTTCCATACGCTTGGTGTACGGCGTGATGTAGTTCGTCGCCTCGATACGGCGCTCCTGGCCGGCGACCTCGACGGTCCGATTGAACTCGAGTGGCTCCGTTCCGTTCGTGGTGTACCTCGCGTCCTGTGCGGCCGCATCGGCCACGGCGGCGGGGTCGGCCGAGAGGGTGAGCGGTTCGTCGCCGGAGACGAAGCCGAGGCACCCGCTCGTCAACAACAGACCTGCCATTGCGACAGCGGCCAAAGACCGGCGATCGGATGACATTTGCAGAGCCTCCACTCCAGAGGCAATTAAATCCCGGGCACAGCGGACAGCAGTTATGAGAGATACGACACCGCGACCGTGTGCGACCTGGTCTCTGTGGCAATGGTGATCGAGTCGACCAGTTGGTCGCGAACCGTTTCGCGCCACGCCTCAACGGCCTCCTGGTGGCGTCTGCGGTGTTCGTCGCGGGTATATGTCGTCTCCGACACTCGCAGTTCGTCCTCAGTCTCGTCGACGGTCGGGTACGCCGGTGGGCCGTCGACGAACCGCTCCGGCGGGAGCGAGATGGGGGTCGCGTCCGCGTGTTCGCTATGATCAGCGGTCCGTTCGGCGTCATTACCGGCAGCCTGTTCGGCATCGCGGTCGCCAATCGATCCGAGGTCGTGGTTAGCAGTCGATCCGAGGTCGTGGGCTGCGCTCGGCCCAGCGTCGGCGTCTTCGACGACGCCAGCATCGTGGAGTCGGGCCCGCATCCGGCCGGAGAACGGTGGTGTCACCCGGAGTACGATCCGCCGCTGCCGTCGAACTCGTGCTTCGAGTGCGTCGACGACGTCTGTGGTCGTCACTGCCAGCGACCGAATGCGGATCGGACTGCCGGGCGTTGCGGTCGCATCGGCACGATTGTACTCCTCAGGTGTCGGGTCTTCATCCCCGTTATCGCCCGCGTTCATCTCACTCGGCGTACTCGGTGGCCGTCGTGATGGGACCGAGTTCGCCGTCGCACTCGGGACACCGTGCGCGGAACGACTCGGGGGCGACCCGTGAACCGCACTCCTGACAGACGAAAGAGCGTCGACTGCTCATCACGTCCGTTGTACGTGGTAGCGTGTGTTAACTTTTACCGTGATAACGGCGACAGCGTATAGATCCATCCGCCTGTATCGGGGCGAGGCCGACAGTCGGTAACCCCCTCTGTCGCCATCATCACTCCGGTGTTCCAGGCAACACGTCGGTGACAGACGCGGAGCCCGGATCACGTCGTTGGGAGGGCCTACCGAGTGCAAGGCGCGTCGATCGCAGGGAAAACACGTTCGGAACCACCCCCAGAGGTTGGTTCAGATAACGCTCTTCAGAAGTCGATCCGACTTCCCGAGGAAAGGTCGCGTTCCTCCGAGAGGCCCGGTTCGGCGCTGTCCCAGTCGTCGTCGGTGAGGTAGATCGCGTCGTCTTCGACAGTCACCTCGAAGGTATCGAGGACGGCCCCCTCGCAGGGCCCGAAGGTGCAGTGACCGTCGGATTTCTCGAACGTCGCACCGTGTTTCCCGCAGACGAGTTCGTCGTTCCTGACGAGCGCCCCCGACCCTTTGTCGAAGCGGACGTCCCGCCAGTGCGGGCAGTAGTTCGTGTACGCGACGACGGCGCCGTCGTCGCGTCGCGTGAGGATACCCTCGGTGGTCTCGAATCCCTGCGTGGCAGTGAACACGAACGTCTCGTCAGCGGCGACCTCGTCGGCGGCAGCGATACGGCGGTCCTCGTCCATACCCGCGCTGAGGACTAGTGCGGTTCAAGCGTGTCGGTTCGAACGCCGTCGTCGAATATCGAACCGTCGGGGTCGGTCACGCAGTGCCGTTCTCGTCGCCGGTCCTTTCCTCGTCGCTCGACAATCGTTCGCCGTCGTACAACTCGCGTTCGACGCGTGCGTTGTAGACGCGCTGGAACAGCGTCGTGAGCGGGCCGCCCCCAACGTCGATCCCATCGACGGTTTCGACGGGACGGATCTCCCACGTCGTGTTCGTGACGAACGCCTCCGTTGCCCCCCGGAGGTCGTCGAGCGTGAACGATCCCTCTTTGACCGGAATGCCCTCCTCACCGGCGATGTCGATAACCTCCTCGCGGGTGATGCCGGGGAGGATAGGCCCTTCGAGACTCGGGGTACAGAGCGCCTCGCCGTCGACGAAAAAGAGGTTGTTCGTCGCGCCCTCCGCGAGGTGCCCGTCGCTGTCGAGCATCACTGCCTCGTCGGCGTCGGAAACGCGGAGTTCGAGGCGGGCGAGAATCCCGTTGAGGTAGTTGTGCGTCTTCGCGTGTGACGGGAGCGCGTCGTCGGGGATCCGGCGCGTCTTCACCGTCTGAAGCGTCGCCGGTGCGTCCCAGATCGGGTCTGTAGCGACACCGCCGCGCGGGAGCGGCTTCACCTGGATCACGACGGTCGGATGGACCGCGGGCCCGGGCGTGAGTTTGCCCGGCTGGACGCCGCGTGTGATCGAGAGTTTCACGTAGGCGTTCTGGAGGTCGTTCGCGCGAAGCGTCTCCGCGATGCGCCGCTGCAACTCACTGTTCGTCAGCCCGTGGTCGAGCGAGATCGCCGCCGCGGAGTTGGCGAGGCGTTCGGCGTGGCCCTCCCAGCGGAACACCTCGCCGCCGTACGCCCGGAGCGTCTCGAAGACCGCGTCGCCGTACATAAATCCTCGATCACGGACGCTCACGGTCGCCTCGTCGGCGGGGACGAGTTCGCCGTCGACGTGGTACTGGAGATCAGACATCGGGTGAGAAGTGGGACCTCAGGACTGCTCGTTCGCGCGCTCGATCCAGGTCGCGACGCGTGACTCCGAGACGTCGATTCCCTCCGAGACGTCGGCGGAGTCTGCGCCTGCCAGATCGGCCACCGTCTCGATGTCGACGCCTGCGAGGCGCTCGCCATATGCTGGACCGATGCCTTTGATCGTCTCGACAGACGCCGAGTCGGCACCCTCGGTAGAGTCGGACTCCGCTGTGTCGTCTGCGTCTGCTGTGTCTGCCGCGTCGGACTCAGATTCTTCGGATTCGCCGGTGGCTTCGGATTCGTGGGCGACCTCAGATTCGTCAGTGGCTTCAGGCCCCTCCTCGGCTTCGGGGGCCTCTGGCTGAGCGACGGTCTCACCCGGCTCTTTGCCGGCTTCCTCGTCGACGAGCGTCTCTGTCGATGCCGACGCGTCGGTTCCGGATGCGGCCGCGTCGTCCATCGTCTCGACGTCGTCGTCGGAGCGTTCGTCGACGCGCTCTTCACCTTCGTCCGCGGTCTCGACGACTTCCGCCGGCTCTTTGCCGGCTTCCTCGTCGACGAGCGTCTCTGTCGATGCCGACGCGTCGGTTCCGGATGCGGCCGCGTCGTCGTCGGCCTCAGTGCTATCTGACTCCGACGTGTCGGAATCGGCGGCGTCGACAGTTCCGGTGCCTTTGACGGCCGCTTCAGTCGAGGCGTCGGCGGCCGAGCGGTCCACGTCGGCGTCCGGTTCGTGCTCGACGGACACCGTTCCTGTCGACGACGGCCCGGTCTCAGTGGACGGTTCCGACTGGTCTGAACCACTGCCGACCAGCGATCGCAACGACGACAGAATCGAGTCGAGGATACTCATCGGTTTGCGCCTACGGCCGTCGAATATTTAAAAGCGCTTACGTCGTCAGGTGAAATTCCGCCCGTACCGAGCGTACCGCTGGAGTCCGCGTCGGCTTCTCACGCCCCGTCGGGTCGGAATCTAAGCCGGGGGATCGCTTACGACTCCGCGTCCGAATCGGTCGCCGGGTCGTCGTCCGCCGCCTCGGCCGCATCCTGGAGTTGGCTCCGGAGTTGGGGCATCGTCCCGG
The DNA here is from genome assembly GCF_042218505.1 of Halobellus sp. Taxonomy (NCBI): domain Archaea; kingdom Methanobacteriati; phylum Methanobacteriota; class Halobacteria; order Halobacteriales; family Haloferacaceae; genus Halobellus; species Halobellus sp. Next base: position 131,239 of record NZ_JBDGQZ010000026.1, on the reverse strand, counting down.
TGAGGTCGCCGACAAGGTCGCCAGCCTCCTCGATCGAGCCGAGTAACTCCTCGACCGATTCGACCCGGTCTTCCAGCGACTCCGGATCGTCGAACGCCTCGGCGCGTTGGCCGACGATGAAGGTCTTTTTCGCCTGGCGGAGGTGCTCGGCCGCGTCGCCGACGTCGAGCGTCGACTTGAGCGCGTTGAGGACGCCGAGGACGTTGTCCGCTTCGGCTTCCCACACGTCGTCAGGATCCGGGAGCGCGGCCTCTGCGTCCTCAAGATGGGCTTCCACCTCTTCGCGCATCTCTGCGGCGGCCTCGCCGAACAGGTCGTCGTCCGCAAGCGTGCTCTGACTGCTCATAGCAGGTGATTCGAGTCCAGAGGGGTTAAAAACACGCCCGAAAGTGAAAGTGAAATTCCGCGGGTGATCGGCGGTTCACTCAGTCCTCGACAGAGACGAGTTTCATCAGCGGGTAATCGTCTTTCATCTCCATCGCCGTACGGACGGTTACGTCCGCGTACTCGACCCGCATCTCGACGTCGAGAAACCGACCCGTGAGTTCGGTGTAGTCCGCCGACTGTGACGCGAGTTCGTCGGCGATGCGGTCGGTCCGGACGTCGACCGCGACGTCGGCGCAGTGGGGTTGGTTCTCGATTGCCTCCGCCATCGCCCGCCCTATGCTCTCAGCACTATCGGGGCTGACGGGTGTCCCCGCGAACTGGTGGTAGAGCGATCCGAACTTGATTCCAGCCTCGAAACACGCGTGCTCGACGTCAGTTGGCATACTTATCTTTCGTTCGCAGTCCCAAAGGAGGTTTCGAGAGCCGGGCAGGACGGCCTCGCGTGAGTCGTGTTGTCATTCTACAGGGACGAATCGGACGTTTCTTGACCTCCCTGTACGGAGAGTGGGCTGAATGGACGAACCGGTTCTTCTGACGGGGGCGGTCGGACGGGTCGGGCAGGCCATCCTCCAGCACATCGGGGCGGACTACGAGTGGCGAGTGCTGGACCGCGCGCCGATGTCGTCGGCGAAGCGCCCGGAGGGGATCGACGCGAGCGACATCTACGTCGGGGACGTCACCGATGCGGGCGACGTCCGGGAGGCGATCGACGGCTGTCGGGCCGTCATCCATCTGGCGGGCGATCCACGGCCGGAGGCGCCCTGGGACAGCGTGCTCCAGAACAACATCGACGGAACGCAGACGGTGTTCGAGGCCGCCGTCGGAGCGGACGTCGAGAAGTTCGCGTTCGCTTCCTCGAACCACGCTGTCGGCGCGTACGAGACGGAATCGCGGACGCCGGACCTGTACCGCCCCGACCACGAGTACCGGCTCGACGGGACCGAGTCGCCGCGGCCGAGCAACCTCTACGGCGTGAGCAAAGCCACCGGCGAGGTGATCGGGCGATACTATCACGACCACCACGACCTCTCGGTCGTCAACGTCCGGATCGGGAACCTCACCGAGGGCCACCCGCCGATCGATTACGAGCGCGGGCAGGCGATGTGGCTCTCCTACCGCGACTGCGCGCACCTCTTCGAGCGGTGTCTCCTGGCCGACTACGAGTACGAGACGATCTATGGGATCTCCGATAACGACCGGAAGTACTACTCGATCGAGCGCGCGAAAGAGGTGCTCGGGTACGATCCTACAGACAACTCCGCCGAGTGGGACGGCCACGACCACGTTGACGGCGAGCGGTGAGGAGTCGGGGTCGTGAGCGACGCTCGCCGGAGGCGCGAAGCAGCCGAACCCACGTCAGTACGTCGGGTCGTAGTCCACACACACCTCGGCGAGGAACGCTTCGTGGACCGTGTCCACGTGCTTGCTCGCAGTGTTCTCATTTCGGCGCGTTTCGTAGATCCGGCGAATCTCGTCGATGTGCTCCAGAAGCCTGGCTTCCGAGATCAGATAGGTATTCAGTAGATGATCGAGCGCGGCGACGAGGTCCCGCTTGTCACCGTCGCCGCGTGCCGATTCGACGGCCGCCCGCTCGAGATCGGCGAGGTCGTCTTCCAACGCCGCTGAATAGTTCATACGTCCCAGGCATCGTGTGCCTGGATCTCTTCGCGTATCGCCTCGCAGCCCTCCGCCGATCGGAGTTCGAGCGCGTCGACCACCTGCGAGCGCGTCTGTCGATCGGCGACGCTCGTTCCGTCGGGAGTCTCGATGCGAAACGTGGGCGTCGTGGATCCGAGGAGATCCGAGCCGGACGATTCCTCTACGACGGTCGGAAGCGCCCCGTTCATAGCAAGGACACGAACGAGTTCGCCCCGGCCCTCGTTGAGCGCGTCTTTGATGTCGTCTTGGACCACCATAGCCGAATGGACGTACGCGTCGGGATTCGTATCAGTGTTTTGTCCGCTGTACTCACTCGAACAGGCCGTCGACGTCGCGCTCGCGGCTCCGCTGGCGCTGGACGTGCGCCGAGAGGCGGTCGTAAACGACTTCTCGCCCGTCGCGGTCGGCGGCGAAGTCGAACAGCATACCGACGAAGCCACGCGAGCGAGCGCTGGCGACTCCAGAGGGCGAGTCGTCGTCGCCGAGTTCGCCGCGCGCGTACCGGATCGCGTCGTCGACAATCGCCGCATCGAACGCCTCGTACTCTTCACCGAGGAGCGCCGCGACGGACGCGAGATGCTCGAACGACAGGTCCACAGGGGTGAGGGCGTCTCCCCCGTATCGAAGCGATAGCGGTCGGCGGCGCTCGGCGAATTCGGGGTCGGCCGCGAGACGGCGGAGGTGCGTCCGCACGGCGTCGACGTTTACCCCTCGGTGCTTGCCGCCCAAATCCGAGAGGTACGCCGCGGCACTCTCCGCAAGTCCGTGTGCGCCGCTCCAGTTGCGCAGTCGCGCGTGATGCGTCGCCGCAGCGTACTGGATGAGTCCATGGAGCAGGCGCTCGTCGGCCGTTCCGGATTCGAGCGCGAGCCACGGCTCCTCCCAGGCTTCGTGCGCGGCGCGGTGATCGCCGGCGTTGAACGCGGCGATACCAACTCGGAGAGCGCTCTCCACGAACGCTCGTCAACGGTGCGGAGATAAATACCCGGCGTCCGGCGGAGCGAGCGGTGACGAATTTATCCGCCTGCAGGCCCTCTATGCAACTGAACAGCCAATGACTGACCGTGTCCCCACCCCGCTCCGGAGACAATGACCCGCTCGCACGTGACCTGCCTCGACTGCGGTACGGAGTTCGTCCGCCCTACCGGCTATCAGGGGAACTACTGCCCCGAGTGCCACGAGGCGTGGGCCGCCGAGGCTGAGGGCCGAGAGGACGCCGAGCCGCGACGACTCGGCGGCCGGAGGACGCCTTCGGTTCGACATCGCGACGACGAGGAGGCCGACGCTCCCCCGCGGTACGATGAACGCGACGAATGACGGTCTGGACGACGAACTCACACACTTCTTTTTTCCTGCTGAGCCGGTGCTGTGTCGAGCGTTGGGCTGCTCGGTGAATCGGTCGAGAGACCCCTTCCAGTCAGAATAGCGTTCGGGACGACTGAGCGAATCGAGAGGCGATCAGTCCTCAGACAGTCGTGCACGGGCGATGGTGGCTTCAGATACGCGTGTCTCCGAGAGGACAGCCTCTCGGAGGTCCGTCCCGCTGAGATCAGCCCCGCGGAGATCCGCCCGCGAAAGGTCCGCACCGTACAGGTCTGCGTCCGAGAGATCAGCACCACGCAGATCAGTCGCTGAGAGGTCAGTTCGACGCAGACTGAGCCCTGCCACGGGGATACCAAAGAGGGTCGCTGCAGCGAGATCGGCGTCCCGCAGGTCCGCCCCCGAAAGCTGGGCCTCGCGGAGGTCCGCCCCGGAGAGATCGGCGCGTTTCAGGTCCGCGCCCGAGAGCGTCGCACGGAACAGGTCGGCGCCGGAGAGGTCGGCGTCGCGGAGGTCAGCGTTGGGCCGGATGGCGTCAGCTGTAACCGTATCGTCATTGGGGATGTGGAACGGGCCATCGCTCATACCCGCAGTTACGGTGGAACGGGGTATGTATGCTCCCCCGCTTGTCGTCCCGGAAATCCGGATCGTGGATGGCTGTAGAGCCGTGATCGCGTCCTGACGGAGTCCACGCGAGAAGACCGGCGTGGGCCTGTCAGGAGTGACCGAAATGAGTGGACGGACTTGCTGGCCGCTGCTGGCGAGTCAGTTCTCGAATGAAGTGAGCGTCCTGACGGAGATTTGAACTCACTCGCTCCTATCGGTCGCTCGCTGCTCAAATCTCCTCGTTGGCGTTTCTGCGAGACACGGACTCCTCGCTGAGTTCGTCGTGTGGTGTCTCGCAGAAACGTCCTGACGGAGATTTGAACTCCGGTCCCTGGCTCCGCAAGCCAAGAGGATAGTCCACTACCCTATCAGGACTCACGTTTTCGTACTGCGGGTTCACTTATCAGGGTTACGATACGGGGAGGCCGCGGCACCGACACGCACGGGTGAACAGCGGGGTCAGTGTGAGGCGAAAGGGGTCGTTTGACTCTCCGGTACCGCTTTTTATACGAGCCCCGTCGGAACAGATATGCGCCGTCGAGCGGTCCTCACGGACGTCGCCGTTGGACTCACTTCGATACTGGCTGGTTGTGCCGGGAGCGCCGACGGCAGGGCAGACGAGGCAGACAGTCCGGCGACGACCGACAAGACAGAGACACCGATGACATCAGACCCAACCGACGAACCGGACGGAAACGCAGGCCTCGTCAGTGGGAGCCTCGTCCCGCGCGAGGAGTGCCCGAAGCCCGGCGACGCGACGGTCCAGCTCGAAGCCGAATCGGCCGCCGTCCGTGGCTGCGTCGTCGGGAGAAACGGGTGTACCGTCCCGCGGTTGCAGGACGTAACTTTCGATTCCGAGACGGGCGTGGCGACCGTCGTCGTCGCCAGCTTCGAAGAGCGCGACGAGAATGAGGCCTGCACTGAGGCGCTCGTGAACCTCGGCTACGAGGCCCAGGTCGATACCGGGGGCGCGACGCTGGTCGGCCTCAAAGTCGTCCACGACGACGTGGATGGGCGACGCGTCGTCGCGGACGTGATGCGGTGAGGTGAAGCCGAACGTTCATATCCGAAGGCGGGACCACTACCACTGTGTCTCGACGACGAACCGAGGGTCGAACCGCAAGACCGCGGGCTGAGCCCGCCCAAATCGAGGAGCGAGCGACCGCCGACAAGACAACGCTTAAGCGGCGCCCTACCGTGGCTGTGGATATGCCCGTTGCCGTATTCGCTCGACCCGCCGGGTTCGCGTTTGGACCCGCGGGTCACCGGGGGGGTGTCGCGTAGATGGGTGCCATCGAGGAGGTGTACGATGACCTCGACACTGACGTGGAGTTCGAGGAGTTCGAGGCCGCCGTCGAGGACAAAGTCGAACAGATGGGCGGCCTCGCCGACGAGGAGACCGCCGCGATGCTGATCGCTCACGAACTCCGCGACGAGGAGGTTGAGGGTATTGCTGACATCGCGCCGGGGATGGACGACGTGAAGTTCCTCGCGAAGGTGATGCAAGTTGGCGAGTTGCGGACGTTCGAGCGCGACGGCGAGGACGACGACGGCCGGGTCGTGAACGTCGAGGTCGCCGACGAGTCGGGCCGCATCCGGATCACGATGTGGGACGATATGGCCGGAGACGCCGTCGAGCGCCTCGAATCCGGGCAGGTGCTCCGCGTCGCCGGCCGCCCGAAAGACGGCTACAACGGCGTCGAAGTCGACGTCGATAAGGTCGAGCCCGCACCGGACGCTGACGTCGACGTAGACACCCAGGACACGTACCGGGTCGAGGACCTTTCTTTGGGACGCTCGGACGTGAACCTCGTCGGACGCGTTCTCAGCACCGACACCGTGCGGACGTTCGACCGTGACGACGGCTCAGAAGGCCGCGTGTCGAATCTGACGTTGGGCGATCCGACCGGCCGGATCCGCGTGACGCTGTGGGACGAGAAAGCCGACCTGGCTGCCGAGTTCGAATCCGGCGAGTCCGTTGAAGTCGTGGACGGCTACGTCCGCGAGCGCGATGGGACCCTCGAACTCCACGTCGGGAATCGCGGCGCAGTCGACGCGGTGGATGAAAAAGTCGAGTACGTGCCAGACACGACCGATATCGGCGCACTCGAGATGAGCGAGACCGTCGATATCGCCGGCGGCGTCATCGAAACCGACCCCAAGCGGACGTTCGACCGCGACGACGGCTCCGAGGGACAGGTCAGAAACGTCAGGATCAAAGACCAGACAGGCGACGTCCGGGTCGCGCTGTGGGGCGACAAGGCCGACCTCGACATCGACCTCGCCGACTACGTCGTCGTCACCGACGCCGAAATCCAGGACGGCTGGCAGGACGATCTCGAGGCCTCCGCCGGATGGCGGTCGGCGGTCAGCGTTATGGACGACGCTCCGGGTGACAGGCCGGACGCCGGCGGGTCAACGGGCACTGGGGAGGCTCAGTCCACCGGTCTCGGCGCGTTCGCGGACGGTGACGAGTCCAGAAGCGCCGGATCGGTATCGAGCGCCGACGGCCCAAGCACGAACCGGAGTGCTGGCGGGAACGCGGCCGCAGCGGTGGCCGAGCGCGCAGGAAACGACGGTGCCGACGGGGAACAGCCCACCGAGACGTTCACAGGGACCGTCGTGCAGGCGGGCAGTCCGGTCGTGCTCGACGACGGGACCGAGACGCGGAGCGTCGAAACCGACGAGTCGCTGCGACTGGGCGAAGAAGTGACCGTCAGCGGGCCCGCCGACGACGGGACGATCAGCGCGACCGAGGTCGAGCGGACGAGCTGAGCGGCACCGGCCGCTTCGGCAACGCGGGTTGCGTGGGCGTTCGTCGAAGTAGCGGGCGTCACAGTAGCGCTACGGAAAGGATTATACCCCGGTCGAACAGGATATAGTGGTAATGAGTGTCGAGTTGCCGTTCGCCCCCGTGGACGACATCATCCGACGGAGAGCCGGCGACCTCCGGGTCAGTTCCGGGGCAGCAGAGGAACTCGCTCGCCGCGTTCAAGAACACGGGGCGACGCTCGCCGCCGACGCCGCCGAACGAGCGGCCGCCGACGGTCGGAAGACGCTGATGGCCGAGGATTTCGACGTCCAACAGGTCGTGAGCCGGCGTGACCTCGAACTGCCGATTGCGCCGATCGACCGTATCGCCCGCCTGAATATCGACGACCGCTTCCGCGTCTCGATGGACGCCAGAATCGCGCTGGCGGATATCCTCGAGGACTACGCCGACAACGTCGCGAGTGCTGCTGCGACGCTCGCGCGACACGCGGACCGTCGGACGGTTCAGGCCGAAGATATCGAGACGTACTTCGCACTCTTCGGGTAGCGATGCAGTTCGGCTACAGCGAGACCTGTCTCGCACACGACACCGGCGAACGTCATCCCGAGACGGCCGACCGACTCCGGGCGATCAAGCGGGCGCTCACGAAGCGCCACGGCGTCGAGTACGTCAAGGCCGACCCCGCGACTGACGAGTCAGCCGCGTCTGTCCACGTGGAGGACTATATCGAGGAGATCCGCGAGTTTTGCGAGAACGGCGGCGGCAACTGGGATCCCGACACCGTCGCCTCCGAGGACACCTGGGACGCTGCGCTCGCCGCTGCAGGGCTCGCACAGTGGGCCGCCGAAGAGGCCGTTTCGGGAGCCAGCGGCCGGGACACGCCGTTCTCGATCGGCCGGCCGCCAGGACACCACGCCGTCGCGGACGACGCGATGGGCTTCTGTTTCATCAACAACGCAGCAGTCGCCGCCCAAACGCTCCTCGACGACCCCGATGCCGACGTCGATCGGACGGTCATCTTCGACTGGGACGTCCACCACGGCAACGGCACACAGGACATCTTCTACGACCAGAGCGACGTCCTCTACGCGTCGACCCACGAGGAGGGGCTCTATCCCGGAACCGGCGAGGTCACCGAGACCGGCGTTGACGACGGCAAGGGCTCGACACTGAACGTCCCGCTCGGGGCCGGTGCCGGCGACGAGGACTACCTGCTGGTCGTCGAGGAACTCCTCCGACCGGTGGTCGAACAGTACGATCCGGACCTCTTCATCGTCAGCGCCGGCTTCGACGCGCATCGCCACGACCCCATCTCGCGGATGCGCGTCTCGACTGAGGGGTACGCGCTTCTGACCGATCGAGTTCGCTCGCTCGCCGATGACGTCGACGCGGGACTCACCTTCGTGCTCGAAGGGGGTTACGGCCTCGATACGCTCTCCGAGGGCGTCGCAATCGTTCACGAGACGTTCGACGGACGGACGGCGATGGAACCCGACGGCGAACCGGACGAGACGACCGAACGGCTCGTCGACGACGTCCGCGACGCGCACGACATCGACGGGTGAGTGGGCGACGAGGCGTTCTCTCGGCGGCATCGGGCTGAAAGGGCGGTGGCGGCGTCGTTTCCCGTGAAGGAGGGTCGCAGAGGCGCGTCAGTCCGAGTCGCTGGGGTCGGTGTTGCGGACGACCAGCACCGGGCGATCGACCTTCTGGACCACCCGCGTCGGCACGTCGCCCAGAATGTGTTCGATCAGCGATGGGTCGGTCTCGCCGATGACGAGGACGTCGTGCTTCGCCGCGGCGTCGATGATGTCGTCAGCGGGCGACTCGCTCTCGACGATCCCGGTATCGACGCGGTCGGCGGCGACGCCCGCATCGACCAGATGGTCAACCGCGCCGTCAAGGAGCGTGCGCCCGACTGAGATGTCTTCGTCGCCGGTGGGGACGGCGTGAAACAGTGTCACCGTCGCCTCGCTCTCCTCCAGCAGCGTCCCGACGACAGCGAGGATGCGGTCGATGTTCGCGTCGCCGCGGATGGGCACCAGGACCCGTCCGACGGGGCGCACGTCCCGGGGGACGACGATGACCGCCGCGTCGTAGTCGTCGGCCACGCGGTCGATCGTCGTCGAGCGATCGGGGGTGAACACGACGAGCGTCTCGACGTCGGTTTCGGCGGGGAAGTCCGCGGCGACGTCCTCGATGCGCTCGATCGCGTCGGACTCGTACTCGTCTCGCATTTGCTCGGGAGTGACCTGATCGGGGACGGGATACCAGCCGACCAGTACGACCGTCGCCGATCATCAGTGCCTCCTTCAGGCCGAGCGTCCGCTCGAGTTGCGTTTCGGTCTCCGGTGCCATCGCATCTTCCAATGCAAGCGACGGCTAAATAACTGCGTCCCGTCCGTTCAGGGTCGCGGGTCGAAATACGTCGCAAACGAGGTCCCGAACGACGGCGCGAGTTCAGCAATCTCGGTCCCGGCGAAGACCTCATAATCGTCTTCCAGTGCGGTCTCGATCTGTGCGCCGAGCCCGACCCCGAACAGCCGCTCGGAGTTCAAGAAATTGACCGCGTCGGTGAAGTCGCGCCCGCGCTCGACGACGTATCGGTCGCCCTCGATGAACGGCCCGTACGGTGCCGCTCCCGACTCGTCGGCGCGCTCGGCGTAGGCCCCATAGAAGCCTTCGGCGTGCTGGCGGACCTGAACAGGCGGGCCGTCGTGGCGCTCGATCGCCGGCAGGGAGCGGTGAGCCAGTTCGACGAGCAGGACGGCTCGGTCGTCCGCGAACGCCGTCGCGCGGATCGGTCCAAAGCCGCGGCGGTCGAGCGCGTCGCGGACGCCCGACAACGACTTCTTGAGTTGAGGGTACAACTGATCGTCAACGATGTCGGGGGCGTCGAAGACGAGTGCGACGGGGACCGTCCCGCGACGGTCGACGTGCGCCCGAACGGCGTCGGCGTCGAGCGGTTCAGGCGACCGCGGTTCGAAGGGATCTATGCTCGGTGCGTCGAGGAAGGCCCGCGCGTGGTGCTGGAGGCGGGCGACGTTCTCGGTTGCACAGACTGCGGCGACGTTCCGATCCGGATCAGTGGGGTCCACCACCACGAGTGGGTCGTCGTGATCAGTGCTCCCGTGGTCCTCGGGATCGAAGAAAACCGGCGGATGCCAGTCGGCGGCCGCGTCGAGGAGCGTCTTGAACCCGCCGGCTTCGAGGACGAGCAGTTCGGCGAGATAGCCCGAGAATCCCCGCGTTTTCAGGTCGCTGCCGTACGCGCCGATCCCTTTCAGGAACTGTTTGAACACCCGGACCTCGCCGGCGAGGTCGTCGTCGATCCGCTCCCGGAGGTAGGCGTTGTGGTGCGGCGTCCGGTCGACCGCCGACTGGAGCGACGCTCCGTCGTCGACGTCATAGCAGGGAACGAGATCGACGTCGAACCCCTGGAACTCGCCGGTGACGTAAGGGTGTTCGGCGTACTCCTCGTGGCCGTCCGGCAGGACGGCGTTCCCGACTTCGAGGCCGTAGCGTTCCAGCGTCTGCCGGTCGAGCGAGGGCGAAAAGCGGACGAAGAGGTCGATATCGCGGTCCCCTGCGAGCCAGGTGCCCCGGGCAGTCGAACCTACCTGGACGATGTCAGCGTCCACAGACAGCGTGTCGAGTTCGGCGCCGACTCGCGAGGTGAGCGCCGCCACCGCGTCTCGCATCGCCTCGCGCTCGGCCACTTCGGGCGTGACGCGCTCGCGGATCGTCTCTATCACTCGTCGTCGGTCCTCGGCGTCGGCCATCGTTACCGCGGTTTTGCGAGGCGGCGGCGAAAGGGTGTCGGTCCAGCGGCCGAGGGAGTCGGCGGCCGGTCTGATACCTCACAGTACGGTGAAAACGAAAGCCCTATCATAGTACCTCGGTCTACGAACGAGTGCGTACAGTAAGCCGTCGTAGCTCAGTTGGTAGAGCACCTCGCTGTTAACGAGGTGGTCCCAGGTTCGAGCCCTGGCGACGGCGTGGCCCTTTTGTTGTCGTTCTTTCTCATACCTGGTGAGCACCGAAGTCACACATATACCGCCGCCGCCCCTACGTGTGTCCGTGTCACGACATCCGGAGACGCCAGCCAGCGGACCGTCGACGACGGCAGTCGATGGAGACGAAGCGCAGCGGACGACGACGGCGACGGAGGAGCGGAATGCCCCGCTTTCGATCGACGTCGACGAGTTGGAACTGACGTACGGCGACGGGACCGAGGCGGTCAGCAGCGTCGATATGTCGATCCCCCGCGGGGAGTTCTTCGGTTTCCTGGGTCCGAACGGCGCGGGCAAAACGACGACGATCAAGGTACTCGCGACGTTGCTGTCGCCGACGGCGGGCGAGGTCCGGGTCAACGGCTTCGACGCCCGCACCGAGGGGCGAAAGGTGCGGTCGTCGATCGGCTATATGCCCCAGGAGACGAGCATCGATCCGGAACTCACCGCCCGCGAGAACGTCCGCTTCGCCTGTGAGGCCTACGGCGTTCCGCGGGGCGAACGGGCCGACCGAACCGACGAGTTGCTCGATCTGGTCGACCTCGTCGACGTCGCCGACAAGGAGGCAGAGGAGTTCTCCGGCGGGATGAAAAAGCGACTGGACGCCGCGACGGCACTCGTTCACGAACCGCCGCTGGTCTTTCTCGACGAGCCCACGACCGGCCTCGATCCGAAGGCGCGCAACCGCCTGTGGGAGTACTTCCGTCGGATCAACGACGAGGGGACGACGATCTTCCTGACGACACAGTACCTCGAAGAGGCCGACCAGCTCTGTGACCGTCTGGCGGTCATCCTCGACGGGGAGATCGTCATCGAGGGGACGCCCGCCGAACTGAAACGGGAGGTCGGCGGCGAGGTGCTGGATATCGACGTCGCCGGCGACGCCCAGGCCAAGACCGCGGCAATCGCGCGCGACTTCGAGCCCTTCGCCGATGCGACCGTCGAGGCGACCGACGAGGGCATCAGCGTGACCGCGCGGTCGGCCCGCCAGCACGGCACTGACTTGCTCGTCGCCCTCAGGGACGCGGGCGTCACGGTCACCGGGTTCAACGTCCGGGAACCGACGCTCGACGACGTCTTCCTCGCGATCACCGGCGAGCCACTCGACGAGGAGACGCCCGACGAGGAGGGCGGGTCGTGAGCGCGCGCGAGGATCGAGCGGCCGGCGGCGGTGTCGGCCCGTCCGTCGAGCGCTCTACGAACACGTTCCTCGGCGACGTCTGGGTCAACTTCAAGCGCTGGAACCGCAAGGCCGTCCGCAACCCATTCGTCCTCGTCATTTCGCTCGTCCAACCGATCATCTTCCTGTTCCTCTTCACCGAGGTGTTCGGCACTGTCGCCGGCGACGCCGTCAACCGCGGGATTCCGGGCATCGCCTACGAGACGTACCTCGTCCCGGCGATCGCGATCCAGGTGGCGCTGGCGGCCGCCGTCACCTCCGGCGTCGGTCTGGTAAACGACATCGAGAACGGAATGTTCGAGAAGGTGCTCGTCTCGCCGATGAACCGGGCGGCCGTATTCGCGGGGAAGACCGCCGCCGAAGTGTTCCGGATCGCCGTTCAGGTGTCGATCATCCTCGGACTCGGCGTCCTCCTGGGAGCCGAAATCGCGACCGGGGTCGTCGGCGCCGCCGGGATCGTCGCGGTCGGGGTGCTGTTCTCGCTGTGGTTCGTCGCCTTCTCGAACGTGCTGGCGGTCGTGACGCGCGATCAGGAGTCGACGATCATCGGCGCGAACCTGCTGCAGTTCCCCCTGCTGTTTCTCTCCAGTGCGTTCCTCCCGCTGTCGGTGTTGCCGCCCTGGATCCAGACGTTTGCCGCGCTGAATCCCGTCACGTACGGCGTCGATGCGGCGCGAGCGCTGATGCTCGACCGCGACGTGATGATCGTCGTGGAGACGTCGGTGTTCGAGGGCGCGTTAAACGCCGTGATCCCGGGCGTCGCCGTCCTCACAGCACTGGCGATCGGCCTGGGAGCCGTCGCGGTGACGCTCCTCTCGCGGGCGACCAGTTCGGACGTGCAGTGAGCCGAGAAGAAGAAATATCTTATTTCTGTAATAGTATGCTATAGATAAGTTATCTTATGTGATATGGATTTTCAGAGTTGTTTCTACGAACCCCGATATCCGCTGTAAATCTATTTCGCACAGAAGATAGCGATATTGTACTATCTCGATAATTGATTGCTTTCAGATAGTTCGACGCCGAGAGAGGATTCAGGACTCGTGGGGAGTCGGTGCCACGAACTGCCCGTCTTCGAACTCGATGGGGGTGGCCTCGGCTGCGACCCGGAGATCGTCGCGTTCGCGGGCTTCCGCGAGGAGAGCGGGCGAGGCGTACATCCGATCGAGGCGCATCGTGTCCGTCACCCGCAGGACACGGGCGTCCTCGGGGCTGACGACGCCGCCGGTCGAGAGCGCGACGAGCAGGCCGGCCCGGTCGGTCTCGACGACCGGTGGGAGCCGCACCCCGCGGACGGTGCTGGCCGTGATAGCGTTGATCAGCGTCTTGTCGGGTTCGAGTCCTGTGAGGACGTCCTCGTGGACGACGTCAGCGGAGCCCATCCCCATCGCGTTGCCGTGAGTCGTCTCGGTGAGGCCGCGGGTGAAGATCCGCTTGATCTCGGGCGTCTCCGGGGCGGGTTCGTTGATCGCGAACGGCCGGCGACCGATCACGTTCGTGTCCATCCCCTGCCCGCTGACGTCCTTGCCCATCCGGTCGATGACGACGGCGTCGAGTTCGTCGAACGGCAGCGTCGGCATCAGTTCGTAGGCCGTCTCGAGGAGTTCGGCTTCGCGGTCGAGGAACCCCTCGGGTCTGATCCCCTCGATTATCCCCGTGTCGTCGTGCTGGTCCTCGACGATCGCGACGCCGCCGGCGACCGGGAGCTCGGCGAGGAGTCGCTCGGTAATCTCGGGGATCATCTCCCGGAGGCTCCAGTCGACGGCCCAGTCGTGGGCGATCTTCGCGCCGCGCTGCTTGCCTATGCCGATCACGAGCATCTTCGAGAGCCCGCTCTCGACTCGTCCGTCGAAGTCGGTGTGCGGCTTGACGCGGTTGACCGGGAGGATCGCGTCCGCACCCGCGGCGTTCGCGTCGGCCACGACGGCGACGTCGCGCTCGTCGGTGCGTCCGATCTCGACGACGTCCATACTCGACCGGATCTCACAGCCGACGCTCGACTCGGTGACACCCAGCGCTGCGAGTTTCGCTCGCTGGCCCTCACCCGTCGCGCCGCCGTGGCTCCCCATCGCGGGAAAGACGAACGGCTCGTAGCCCAGGTTCCGGACGGCGGCGACGACGCCCGCGACGATTGTCGAGAGGTTGGCGATGCCGCGACTCCCCGCGCCGACGGCGACCTCGCCGCCGTCGGGGACGCCGGACCAGTCGAGGGACTCGACCGCCTCGCGCGTCGCCGCCTCGAGGTCGACCGGGGCGATTGGGTCGGTCTCCCACACCTGCTCGACGACGCCCATCTCGGGCAGCGACTGGTCGCCGGTCGTCTCGCGAACAACCGTCTCGGGCACCGAGAGCGAATCCCGTTCCATACCCGCTGTGGTTCCGGTGCGCGTATAAACGTACGTTCCAGCCGTCAGCGCCGAACAGGCGTTTCGCCCGAGGTGACCGCTCCGCCCGAAGCGGTCGATCCGGACTCGCACCGCGTCGTGAGAGTTTATACGCGCGGGGGCGAGGTACGGAGCGATGATACGGAATCGCGAGTCGCTCGCGACAACGGACGCCGCGGATCTCGCACTCGAGTGCGTCGAGGCCGGGATCAACGCCGCGACGCCGCGACGCGCCATCGATCGCACGCTGGGGCTGTCCGGCGAGTGGCTTCGGGTCGCCGACGACGAGTACGACCTGACCGAATACGAGCGCGTGCTCGTCGTCGGTGGCGGGAACGCCGCAGGGCACGCGACCGCTGCAATCGAGACCGTGCTTGGCGATCGGATCGACGACGGCCTCGTCGTGACCGACAACCCCGTCGACACCGACGTCGTCGCGATTGCGCCGGGCGGCCATCCATTCCCGACAGAAGCGGGTGTCCAGAGCACCCGCAGACTGCTGGAGGTGGCCGCCGAAGCCGGCCCCGACGACCTCGTGCTCGCACCGATCACCGGCGGCGGAAGTGCACTGCTGGCAGCCCCCGCCGATCCGGTTCGGCTCAGTGATCTTCAGGGAGTCACCGAATCGTTGCTCAACGCCGGTGCGACGATCCACGAGATCAACGCAGTCCGAAAGCACCTGTCGGCGATCAAAGGCGGTCGTCTCGCCGCGCGCCTCGGCGACGCGACCGTCGCGGGGGTGCTCTTCAGCGACGTCGCCGGGGACGACCGCAGCGTGATCGCCAGCGGGCCGCTCGTCGCCGACGGGACCACCTACGCGGACGCGGTGGCCGTCCTCGAGGAGTACGGCATCGACGCGCCGGACCGCGTCGAGCGCCGGCTCCAAAGCGGGATCGAAGGCGACTACCCGGAGACGCCCGGGCCGTCAGACTCAGCGTTCGAGGCCGTCCGCGCCTACGTCGTCGCCAGCAACGACACGGCGCTGTCGGCGGCTGCGGACGCGGCACAGTCCCGTGGATACGAGCCGTTGCGGCTCGGGTCGCGGATCCGTGGCGAGGCTCGGGAGGCAGCGAAGGCACTCGTGGGAATCGCGGAGTCGGCTGCGGCGACCGGGACGCCCGTCGAACCGCCAGCGGTGCTCCTCTCGGGCGGCGAGACGACAGTGACGATCCGCGGCGGTGGGACGGGCGGACCAAATCAGGAGTTCGCGCTGAGCGCGGCGCTCGAATTGGCACGGTCCGGGGAGGTTCGGAGCGGTGACGAAGGCGGAGAGACGGCGCAGGACGACGAGCGCGCGCGGGTAACAGTCGTCAGCGTCGACACCGACGGCATCGACGGCAACGCCTCGGCGGCCGGTGCGCTCGTCTCCTCGCGGACGGTCGCCGACGAGCGTCGGGCGCGGGCGGCGCTCGCCGACAACGACGCGACGGCGTACCTCGACGCCCGAGACGCCCTCGTCGAGACGGGCGCGACGACCACGAACGTCAACGACCTGCGAGTGATCGTCGTCGAGGCCCCCTGACGCCGAGGCGAGTCAGTCCAGCCCCAGCCGGTCTTTCGTGCTCTGTCGGTCGAGTTTTCCGCTCGGTGTCCGATCGATGGCGTCGACGAACTCGTACGTCCGCGGCCGCTCGTGGTCGGCGACGCGGTCGCTCTCGAGCATCCACGCGTCGAGGTCCTCCGCCGACAGCGCGTCAGACGCCCGCTCGACGATGGCGGTGACCTTCTGCCCGTACTCGGGGTCCTCGACGCCGACGACGGCCGCGTTGATCACCCCGTGGTGGTTCTCGAGCGCCTCCTCGATGCTCTCGGGGGTGATCTTCACGCCGCGCGATTTGATCTGGAAGTCGATGCGTCCCTCGATGTAGAGGAAGCCGTCCTCGTCGAGCCGCCCCCGGTCGCCCGAACGCCACCAGCCGTCCTCGAAGGCGGCGGTCGCGCGTTCGTTGTCGCCCCACATCCACGGCGGCGACTGGTAACTTTTGACCGCGATCTCCCCGTACTCGTTCGGCGGGCGTTCGTCGTCGATCGAGCCGTCGGGATCGACGATCCGGACTTGGGTGCCCGCCTGCGGCTTGCCGACGCTCTCGATCCGCTCCTCGGTGAGTTCGTTGTTGTAGAGGATCGTCGAGTGGATCTCCGTCGATCCGTACGACTGGGTGACGTTCCCGCAGATCTCCGAGCGGAGCCGGCGCAGCGTTTCGGGGTTCAGTTTCTCGCCCGTGGAGGCGACACTCGACAGGGCGCTGAGGTCGTACGCGTCGGGATCGCTGTCGAGTACTTCCTTCCACATTGTCGGGACAAGGACCGCGCGGGTGATCCCGCGTTCTTCGACGATGTCGAGCCAGCGCTCGGGGTCCCAATCGGCCAGATAGTACGTCGCCTCACAGCCGAGCAGCGACCGCGTTAGGAAACTCGTCCAGATGAGAAACGAGGGTCGATTGACGACGAGTTGCTTATCGTTCCGAGAGTAACCCGACCGTGTGGCCAGTTCCCGACCTTTCAGGAACATCGTACGGTTCGTGTGACACCAGCCCTTCGGACGCCCCGTGCTGCCAGACGTCCACGCGACGGTCACGATGTCGTCTTCCTCGGCGAGCACGTCTGGTTCAACCGGGTCCGCGTCCGCGAGAGCAGGGGCCAGCGGTCGCTCGTACGCGCGCTCTGCAGCCTCAGTCGTGAATACGGCTGAGACAGGAGCGAGGACGTCCTCAGTCGCAGCCGTAGCGAACGAGTCGGCGATCTCGCCATCGGCGACGACGACCTTCGGCTTCGTCTGGTCGATGGAGTACCGAAACGCATCGGGGGCGATCCGCCGGTGGAGATTCGTCGTCACCGCGCCCGCCTTCAGCGCGCCGTTGAACAGTACCGCGTGCTGGACGGACGGTTTGCTGTAGAAGGCGATCCGGTCGCCCTTGCTGACGTAGTCGCTGAAGAGGTCCGCGGCGCGCTTGCTCCGCTCGTCGAACTCGCCCCACGTCACCGATTCGGTGGCGTCTTCGAAGGCGACCGAGTCCGCGCTCTTTTTCGCGTTGTGGGTCGAGAGATCTTTCAGCGCCGGCAGTTCGTTGTGGATTCGCTGCATCCTACTGCTCGAGGAACTGGGGGAACAGGCGCTTGTGCGGCGGCTCGATGTCGTACACCTCACAGAAGTTCCCGCCGAGGACCTTGTTGAGTTCGTCCTGCGGGACGCCGTGATCCATCGCGTACTTGTTGAGCATCCGGAGTGAGGTCCCCCAGTAGTCGGGCTGGTGCGCCGGGAGGCCCTTGCTGCTGTACTGCTCCCAGCGGATGGACGGGAAGTCGCTCGGGCTCTGTGGGTCGTGGGAGTTCGCGACCATCGACGCGCCCCAGTCGGTGCCCCACATCAGTTGGTCGGGGCCGATGTCGGGATCGTTCATCGGGCGGTTGAGGATGTCGTCCCACCACAGGCCGACTTCCAGGTAGACGTTGTCGTACTGTTCGGCCACCAGACAGGCCCGTTCGACGTTGAACTTCCAGTGACCCTGGATGCCGCCGTGCTCGAACACGAGATCGACGTCGGGATACTCCGCGAGGATGTCGGTCGCGTTGAGCGGATCCCGCCAGTCGGGGAGTTTGTCCTGTTCGCGGAGTCCGCCGGCCTGGTATCCCGAGGCCGCGCCCGGATGCCACCGGATCGGAACATCGTGTTTGGCGGCGACGTCGAAGTACTGGCGGATCTCCTTCTTGCGCTCGCGCCAGGTCATCCGCTCTTCCAGCGTCGGGTCCGACGGCATAAACTCGCCAATCCCGACCATCCCGTCGTGTTCGAGCACCTCGTCGAGTTCGGCGGCGGCGCGCTCTGTCGACCACTCCGCCTCGCCGCGCAGCGCGGCCTTCTTCGTCTGGACGGGGTACGCACAGGAGACGAACCGGTCGGGATACTCGTCCATAATCTGCATATTGATCTCGTTGGTCATCCCGAATGCGGGGAGAAGAAGACACATATCGACCCCGTAACTGTCCATATCGTAGACGAGTCGCTCGGAGTTGTCGTAGACGACGACCGGATCGTCGTCGGTCGCCTCGTCGGCCGGAGTGGCGGTGTGCATCAGTTCGCCGAGTCGGGAGTACTCCGCGTCCTCGTCGTTCTCGTCGAACTGGACCGCATGGCGCTGTGGGTGAACATGCGTGTCGACGACGAATCGTCCTACCTTCATACGGCCACAGCGGCGAGGTAGTGATAATAAGCTTTCCGTGGTTTATACGTGTGAGACCCTGCTGAAACGGCGTTACGGGCGCGAAACAGCGCGGACACTGCAGTCACAGTAACCCCCGACGCGGAACGGACAGTCGGCTCAGTGGGCATCGACGAACGCGCCGATGACCTCGAGTTCCTCGTCTGCGCTGATGCGATCGGATTCAACACAGGCGTGAATGACTTTCCGGACGAGTTTGGGGTCGTCGAGCGACGGGGCGGATCGACACTCCTCACTGGACTCGTCGGACTCGCTGCGACCGGCCGCTTGCTCTTCTCCGCCGGCACCGGCCTCGCAGACGCCTGCTGCAGAGATATCGCGGTCCGCAAAAAGCGCCTCGACGAACGGCTGACGGTCCGCCCAGGAGAGTCCCTCGACGGCACTGACGCGACGGTTCACCGTCGCGCAACTCACACCGAGGACGTCAGCGAGTTCGCGCTGCGTGGCCTGCGGGTGCTCGGCGACGGCCGCCAGCGTCTCCAGTTGCGTCTCGGTGAGGTCCGACACATCGGGCACGGCGGGTTGTTCGTCCGCGACCGGAGTCGGTTGCGCTTCGTCCGACGACACCGTATCCGCCGAGGTCGTTTCGGCGTCGTCGGGGCTCTCTGTAGATTCGGACGCGGCAGCGTCGGACGACTCGGCGTCCGAGCCGGCGGGTTCGGCGTCTGACTGTCGGTCTGGCGTTTCGTCGATGAGTCGTTCGGCCGGATCGCCGTAGTTCTTCAGGACGCGTTCGACGAGATCGACGGACGCACCCGAAACGACGTTCGAGATCTCCGTCAGCGACGCCCTCGGATCGTTCCGCGCGGCGTCGAGAATCTTCTTGTGGATCATCGCCGTCGGGAGGCCGGGGCGGGGGCCGCCCTCGACGTTGTCGGCCTGGGGTGAGTTGCTCATCGTCGGACGAGGTCGAGTGAGGAGCTTCGGTTGTACACGATCATTGTTCATTAATTGGGAGTTGGGTGCATTAGCATACCTATTGATTATGCAAGTCTTTAATCACCCGCTACGGTGTCACCCAGGAGTTTCTCCAACCCGCGCCGGAGTCGATCAGCGAACGCCTGCCGCGAGATATCGAGTTCGGCCGCGAGTTCGGCCAGCGAGATCTCGCGGTCGGGTCCGTAGTAGCCTCGCTCGTGAGCCAACACGAGCGCCTCCCGCTGCCGGTCGGTCAGGCCGTACTGATCGGCGGCGTCGTCACCCTCCTGATAGATCCGATCGAGACGGAACGGCAACTCCTTGTTCTCGCAGGTGCGTCGGAACTCCGAGAGGGCGTCGCGAGTCGGGACCTGCGCGCGGAAGTGAACGCCATCCGTTGTCGACGTCGCTCCGAGAAATACGATGTCGAACCGGGAGGCCTCTGGATAGGTCATCATCTCTTTGGCTTCCTGCGTGAAGTTGAGTCGGTACAGGCGTCGGTGGCCGACGGTGGTGAGATGTGAGAAACTGATGACGTACGGGTCCTTCCCGAGTACCGTCTCGAGCCGGTCGAAGTCGCCGCCCTCTGCCCAGAACACGTACTTCGGCTGCGTACCCTCGAGCAACTGGAGATCCTCCATCTCGAAGGTCATCTCCGGGACAGCCTCGTGCGTCTCTTTCAACATCGGAGAGTCGATGGTGTACTCCGCGATGAAGCTCATACCGACCCCTGTGGCCACAGCGAATTAACGCCCCCGCCCCGAACGAACCGTCCGTCCGGGTAGCCGGTCGGAGTGGCCTGTATATAAAATACCCTATATATTTTAAATAGGGTCAGAGATATATTATGGCTTTGCGAGTTTCATTGCATTAGTTCAACCGTTATTCGGGGCTTTGCTGTATTATAAATTTTCAATGATACAAATAAAAATATGATACGACGCGTTCCAGACGATGTACTGCGTCGTGGGATGGTAGACCACGAAGCCAGTCCATACCATATTACGGGATCCCACGGTTTTATGATATTTGCTTCGTTTCCAGAAGATATGCTGTCGCCACCGGACACGGAGCCGCTTACACCTGAGGATCGAACACTGATGGGCCCCGGCCCCAGCGAAGTGCACCCGCGCGTGCTCCGCGTGATGAGTGCTCCCCTCGTGGGCCACCTCGACGAGTCGTTCATCGAGGTTATGGACGAGGTGCAGGACCTCCTGCGATACGTCTTCCAGACCGAGAACCAGTGGACGATCCCGGTGAGCGGAACGGGCTCGGCCGCGATGGAGGCCGCGTTCGCGAATGTGGTCGAACCGGGCGACACCGTCCTCGTGCCGACGAACGGCTACTTCGGTGGGCGGATGGCCTCGATGGCCGAGCGCGCCGGTGGCGACGTCGCATACGTCGATGCGCCGTGGGGGGAACCGCTCGACCCTGCCGTCGTCGAGGACGCGTTCCACCAGTACGATCCCGACGTCTTCGGGTTCGTCCACGCGGAAACGAGCACGGGTGTGCTCCAGCCGAACGTTCCGGAACTGACCCACATCGCACACGACCACGACGCGTACGTCATCGCCGACTCGGTCACGTCGCTGGGCGGCGTCGAATTCCGTGTCGACGAGTGGGACATCGACGTCGCTTACTCGGGGGCGCAAAAGTGCCTCTCGTGTCCCCCGGGGGCGAGTCCGCTCACGCTCAACGACCGGACGATGGAGAAGGTCCTGAACCGCGAAACCGAGGTCCGGTCGTGGTACCTCGATCTCTCGCTGCTCGAGGGGTACTGGGGCGACGACCGCTCGTATCATCACACCGCGCCGATCACGAACATCTACGCGCTCCGCGAGGCGCTCCAGTTGGTCGCCGAGGAGGGCCTCGAAGCGCGCTGGGAGCGCCACAAGGCGATGGCGAGCCAACTCAAAGAGGGTCTCGAGGCGCTCGGCCTCGAGCTGAACCCCGAAGACGCGTACTGGCTCCCGTCGCTGAACGCAGTGCGTATTCCCGACGGGATCGACGAGTCGGCGCTGCTCAGCGATATGCAGGCCGAGCACAACCTCGAGGTCGCGAGCGGACTGGGCGATCTTGAAGGAGAGATCATCCGGGTCGGCTGTATGGGGTACTCCGCGCGAACCAGCAACATCGAACTCGTCCTGTACGCGCTCGAAGACGCACTGCGAAACCAGGGCTACGAACCGTAACTCGCGGTCGAGATCTTAGATCACCCGCGCTGCGTTCTCGCCATCAACGAGCCGGAATCCGCGCTCGCCGATCACTCCTCAAGCGCCTCGGCGACCTTCTCGATCGGATGTGGCGGCTGAGATTCTCCGGGGCGGTCCCCGAGTTGTGAGCGACACGACGCCCCCGGCACAGTGACGACCGCACCGTCGCTCTCTTCGACCTGTCTAAACAGAATCCGACCGATCGCCTGCGAGATGTCGTAATGCTCCGCTTCGTAGCCGAAACTGCCGGCCATCCCGCAGCACCCCGAATCGAGCGGGTCGACCTCGTATCCGGACCGTCGGAGGACGCCGACCGCGTGATGATCTTTGTTAGTCGCTTTCTGGTTGCAGTGTCCGTGGTACGTCAGCAATTCCGCCGGAGCATCGACGTCGAGGCGGTCGTCGGCCCGCGTCAGGTCGAGGTACTCCATCACCCCGTAGGCGGCCGCCGCCACCGTTTCCACATCCGGCCCGTCGAGGAGGTCGCGGTACTCGTCTTGGAACATCACGGCGTCCGAGGGTTCGATGAACGCGACGTGCCAGCCGTCGTCGACGAGCGGACGGAGCGTCTCGACGTTGTGGCGGGCCCGCGACGTGGCTTCGTCCAGCAGTCCGGTGGAGAAGGCGGCGCGACCGCTCGGTTCGAGATCGTCACACACCCGAACGTGGACGTTCGCGGCCTCCAGCACGTCGACGGCGGCCTTGCCGGCGTCCGGGTACGTGTAGTTGGTGTAGGTGTCGGGGAACAGCAGCACTTTCGCGTCTGCCTCGTCGGCGGAGACGGTCGCGCCGCCGCGGCGGTCGAACCACTCCTCGAAGGACTCGCTGCGGAACGTCGGCAGTTCGCGCTCGGGAGCGATCCCGAAGACGCGTTCCAGCAGGCGGCGACTGCCCGGCACGCTCGACGCGAGATTCGAGAGCGGGGCGAGTCGGCTGCCGAGCGCGGAGAGCGCATCGATGTTTCCGAACAGTCGCGAACGGAGACTGGCACCGTTCTCCTCGTGGTACTGGTGTTTCACCTCCGCTTTCAGTTTCGCCATATCGACGCCGGTGGGACAGTCGCTCTTGCAGCCCTTACAACCCACGCAGAGGTCCAGAACCTCGCGCTGGAACCGCTCGGAGTGGATCTCGTCCTCGCCGAGTTCGCCCGAGATGGCGGCCCGGAGCATATTCGCCCGGCCGCGGGTCGTCTGGATCTCCTCCTTCGAGGCGCGGTACGTCGGGCACATCACGTCAGAGTCGGTCTGGCGGCACGTTCCACAACCGTTGCACAACTCGACGAGGTGGGAGAACCCGCCCTCGTCGTCGAAGTCGAGTTCCGACTGCGGTTCAATCGACTGGTACTCCGGGCCGTACCGGAGGTGATCGCGCATATCTGCCCCGACGCCGCGGTCGCTCTCCGGCCCGGGATCGCTCGCTTTCTCCCGGTACACCACGTTCCCGGGGTTCAACAGCCACTCGGGATCGAACGCCGTCTTCAGTTGCTTGAACGCTCCCCAGATGTCCTCGCCGTACATCTTGGGGTTGAATTCCGTCCGGGCCATCCCGTCGCCGTGCTCCCCGGAGAACGCGCCGTGGTGCTCGACGACGAGGTCGGTCACGTCGTCGGCGATGGAGTGCATCTTCTCGATTCCCTCGTCCGCTTTGAGGTTGAGGATCGGTCGGATATGTAGCGTGCCGACGCCGGCGTGTGCGAAGTACGCTGCCGACGTATCGTGCGTGTCGAGGACGTTTTCGAACTTCCCGACGTACTCGGCGAGTTCTTCGGGCGGCACCGTCGCGTCCTCGATGAACGGGTACGGTTTGGGGTCGCCCTCCAGACTCATCAGAAGCGGAATCGCCGCCTTGCGGAGTTTCCACAGTTGATCCTGGTCCGCCTCGGAGTACGCCTCAAGCACGTCGAACGCGGTGCCCGATTCGACGAAATGCGCGTTCGTGTCGGCGACGGCGGCCCCGAAGTCGTCGACGAGTTCGTTATCCCATTCGAGCATTAGCGCCGCCGTCGTACCGTCGGGGATCGGTTCGGCGTACTCGGCGTACCCCTCGGATTCGCGGGCCAGTCGGAACACCTCGTCGTCCATCAACTCAACCGCGCTGACCGGGAACTCGAGGGCCTCGGGCACCGCCTCCATCGCGTCGACGAGGTCGTCGAAGCAGTACAGCGCAAGCGCGGTTTCGTCGGGTTTGGTCACGAGCGAGACGGTCGCTTCGACGATCACACCCAGTGTCCCCTCGCTGCCGACGAACAGTTTCGAGAGATTGATCACCTCCTCGCCCGCGTCGTTCTCGTAGATCACCTTCTGGAGGTTGTAGCCCGACACCGAGCGTTTGAGGTCGGGGAAGCGTGCTTCGATCTCGTCCTCGTGCGTCTCGACGAGTTCGCGGACGGTCTGGTAGATCCGCGCCTCAGCGTCGTCCTTCGCGACGATGGCGTCGTGCTCGTCGCTGCCGAGGACGACCTCACGGGTGTGGATCAGCGAGCCGTCCGCGAGGACGACCTGTAGTTCCTCGGTGTATGCGTCGGTGATCCCGTAGCGGACCGAGTGAGCGCCGGTGGAGTTGTTGCCGATGCCGCCGCCGATCGTCGCGCGGTTCGAGGAGGCGGGATCGGGTGCGAACTGCAACCCGTCGCGAGCGAGTCGCTCGTCGAGGTGGTCTTGAACGACACCGGGCTGGACTGTCGCTCGCCTCGCGTCGGTGTCGACCGCAACGATGTCGTCCATATACTTCGTGAAGTCGATGACGACACACCCGTTGCCGACTGTCTGCCCCGCCAAGGAGGAGCCGGTCCCGCGCGGGAGAATCGGGAGGTCGTACGAACTGGCGATTTCGACGGTCGCCTGGACGTCCGCAATACCCCTCGGGAGCACCACGCCCGCAGGGCGGGCCTGGTAAATGCTCCCATCGGTCGCATAGAGGACCTGTGCGTACTCGTCGAACTGGACCTCGCCGGCCACCTGTTCCCGGAGGTCGGCCGCCAGAGCTGCATAGCGTTCGTCGTCCGGACGTGCTGTCGACAGTCCCGTTGCCGACGTTTCCAACCCCGTCGGGTCGTAGAACTCGTCTTCGACTGCCATTGTCGATTATAGTCGATGAAGAAATTAAACCCTCGGGTGAAACGACGCGTTCGTCGCGGGGTCGCGTCCGCCGCCGATCGAAAGATATAGTGTGAGTTGCTAATCAGTATCAGTCTATGACGGAGTCAAGCGAGTCCTACGATTACGTCGTCGTTGGGGCGGGGACAGCAGGCTGTGCAGTCGCAACGCGGTTGTCCGCAGCGCCAGACAGGAGCGTGTTAGTGCTCGAAGCGGGCGAGCCGGATCACGAGCGCTCGATCCACGTGCCCAGCGAGGTCGGCCAGCTGTTCAAGACCGATGTCGACTGGGAGTATTACACTGAACCCCAGGAGGAACTGCACGGTCGCGAACTCTTCTGGCCGCGGGGGAAGGTCCTCGGGGGCTCCAGTTCGATCAACGCGATGATCCACATCCGGGGCCACCCCGCGGACTTCGACGGGTGGGCGGCGTTGGGCAACGAGGGCTGGAGTTACGAGGACCTCCTCCCGTACTTCAAGCGGAGCGAGAACAATCAGCACCGACGCAACGAGTACCACGGGGTCAGTGGTCCGTTGAACGTCACCGACCTCGAGTCGCCCTACGACCTCTCGCGGGTCTTTGTGGACGCTGCCGCCGCGGTCGGCCACCAGCGCACCCACGATTTCAACGGCGAGCGTCAGGAAGGCGTCGGCCTCTTCCAGGTGACCCAGAAGGACGGCCAACGCCACAGCGCGGCGGCGGCTTATCTCAAACCCGCGCTCGTCGAGCGGTCGAATCTCGATGCGAGGACGGGGGCACAGGTGACCAATCTCCGGTTCGACGGCGATGCCGTCGTCGGCGTCGAGTACGAGACCGACGGCGAGCGGCGGACGGTCGCCGCTGCCGAAGAAGTCGTCCTCTCGGCCGGCGCGGTCAATTCCCCCCAACTACTGCTGTGCTCGGGGATCGGTCCCGCCGACCACCTCCAGTCACACGGAATCGACGTTCAGGCGGACCTCCCGGGCGTCGGCCGCAACCTCCAGGATCACCTGTTCGTTACCACGCACTACGAGGCCACCAATGCGGAAACGCGCGACGACGTTGGAACGCTCGATGACGTCGTCGAGTTCCACACCCAGCGGTCGGGTCGCCTGACGTCCAACGGCGGCGAGGCGGGGCTGTTTTTTCGGACCGACCCGGATCTGAACCGACCCGACGTTCAGTTCCACTTCGGCCCGGGGTTTTTTATGCGCCACGGCTACGAGAATCCCGACGAGGGACAGGGGTTCTACATCGGCGCGACCCAACTCCGACCGAACAGCCGCGGGCGGATCACGCTCCGCTCGTCAGACCCCTTTGACGACCCCGTGATCGACCCGCAGTATCTGACTGCGCCGGGCGACATAGAGACGCTCGTCGAGGGCGTTCGGGAGGCCCGGCGGGTGGCGCAGGCCGGGCCGTTCGACGAGTACCGCGGGGAGGAACTCTGGCCCGGCGAAGACACTCAGACCGACGAAGAACTCGCCAAGCACGTCCGCGAGAAGGCACAGACGATCTACCACCCTGTCGGGACCTGCAAGATGGGCGACGACGAGATGGCCGTCGTCGACGATAGCCTCCGGGTCCACGGTGTCTCGGGACTGCGCGTTGCTGACGCCTCGGTGATGCCGCGGATTGTCAGTGGCAACACGAACGCGGCGACCCTCGCAATCGGCGAGAGGGCTGCGGATCTCATCGCAGGGAGCGAGTGACGACTGGAGCGCGCGTAATAGCACGTTGTGCGCCGAACGTCGCCGGCCGCTACGGACGCTCTGCACGAACATACATAATTTTATATGAATTAACCCATAACTGACGGTAGACAGCCAATAGCACAGCACAACAGGAGGCACACATACGGTCGCAATAGGTCTCCCTCACCACGGTCAGGAGAGCGTAGCATCCGATCGGGGGAGGGGTTGCAGCAGCAGGAGTGGCAACGAAGCCGAAAACTATAGTGGCGTTTGTAAGTTTTCGCTCACTCGATCGCACGACTGCGTGCGATCGGATATGCAATCAGTTGCAAACGCTACTGTACCACAGCAGACCACCGCAGGATAAATATCGCGTTCGTGGAAGGGCCGCATTCGGCTCAACACGGTGATGATCGGCGAACTCAACGGCCACGGGGTGACAATCGCTTTAGTCGAACAGAACGCCGAAATCGCCCTCAACCTCGCCGACCGGGCGTACATCATCGAGAAGAGGTCGGTCGAATACACCGACGACATCGAGATGCGCAGCCAAAGTCAGGACCTGATAGAGGAGTGTCTCGGCGTCAACTGAGAGTCGATAGTGAACGATCGAGCGTCGCCCTCACGTCGAATCTATCCGTTTCGACGTTTCGCGCTGTCGTTTCGTCTCCGCTCGAACCGTTCCGTGCGTTACGCTCGTGAGGTTGCATCCCGGCGGAAGCGGGGTGGTGGTATACCGGCTACGTGCGGAGGGGAGAGCGCCTGAACAATCACGCGGATCGAGGAGTGCGTCTGAATTAGTTTTGTGATGTAAAATCCGGGCTAGTGATCCCGGCGATCGATTGGGCGTCGCGTTGAAGCAAATGGTACCGTAGAATAACACGTGTACGTTTGGGAATAAACGGGCACATCAGGTGACGGCGGAGCACGCGTGGTGCCACGAACGGAACCCGCGCGTCAGGAATACGTGAGTCGGAGTTCAATCAGGTTTGCGACGTTCTTGATCTGACTGACGTACGCCTCGCGGTCCTCGTCGCTGTCGATGCGGTTTTTGGGGACAGAGAGGCTGATCGCGCCGACCACCGCGCCCGCTTCGGTGAGGATCGGGGCCCCGATGCACCGCAATCCCCGCCAGTTCTCCTCATCGTCGAAGGCGTGGCCCCGCGCCGCTGTCCGGTCGAGTTCGTCGAACAGCTCCGCCCGATCAGTGATGGTATTCTCCGTAATTGCCGGGAGTCCGCGATGATCGAGAATCCCCTCGATCCGTTCGTCCGGCAGGTGGGCCAAAGTCGCCTTTCCGAGCGCCGAGTTGTGCAGGGTCACTTGGCTTCCGACGTGGGTGTCGATGTCGACCGCGTTCTCCCCCTTCGCTCGGTGGAGCACGACTGCCAGTCCGCGTTCGTGCGTCGCGAGCGTCGCCAACTCTCCGGTTTCTGCCGCCAACTCGTCGACGTTCGGTTTCGCCGCCTCGTACAGCGGTTCGTCGTGCCGGAGGATGCCACCGACGTTGAGGAACTTGAGACTCAACCGATACGCGTCGCCGTCTTTCACCACGTACTCGTGTTCACGGAGCGTGCTCAGGTGGTTGTGGACCGTGCTATCGTTCAGGTCTACGTCCTCCGCTACGGTCTAGAGTGACGTCGAGCGCCGCCGTTTCAGCGCATCGACGATAGCCACCGTTTTCTCCAGCGATTTGATCGGGTGATTTGCTTTTTTCATCATACTACACGGCATCAGAGGCAGGCACAGTGGTTTTTATATGAGAAAAGTAGGTTGCTCGGACGCGAACGCACCCGTACAGTCCGCATAAAGCCGCAGTAGCGCCGGTTATTCACCGGAACAGACCGCAATTTGGGACGCTACTAGGGAGATCAATGTAGCATTATAAAAATTGTTTTGTGTCCATACTGCAGGGGGCGCGCCGGTGGCAAACCGCTGTCCGGCGCATCACATTTAAGCGGATTCGTAGAGTTATTGCAAATGGCATATGCTTATCGACACCACCGACAGACACTACGAACGTGAGTTCGTGCGAACGTTCTTCACGTCGCCGACGGCCGTTGAGGGAGAGGACGACTCCGCGAAGATGCTCCGGAGCGCAGCGCAACTTCGGGGAATGCAAGCACCCGACGTCTGGGTTCCCGACAACGAGGACGCGACGGCGCCGTCGATGCGCGAGGAAGGCGTCGAGAACATCGTCGACGTCGTCGCCGAGTACGGTGCGGACTTCCCCGGTGAGATCCACCCGCGGGTCGTCTGGCACCGCGAGGATCCGGAACTCCGGTATCAAGGATTCCAGCAAATGCTGCGGGTTGCCACCGACGACAGCGGTGCGATCGAACACATCGACGGGTTCGTCATCCCGGAAGTCGGGGACATCGACGACTGGAAGAAGGCCGACGAGTTCCTCACCATCGTCGAACACGAGGCCGGTCTCGAACCGGGCTCGCTCTCGATGTCTGTGATCGTCGAATCCGGCGAGGCCGAGTTGGCGCTCGGCGACCTCCGGGCGGAGATGGGCCGACCCGCGAACAACCTCGAACGGTTGTTCCTGCTCGTCGACGGCGAAGTCGATTACACCAAGGATATGCGTGCGATGACGCGCACCGGTGAACTGCCGCCGTGGCCGGAGCTCCGGCACAACACCTCCCGCGGAGCCAGCGCGGCCGGACTGATCGCCGTCGACGGCCCGTACGACGACATCCGCGACGAGGCGGGCTATCTCGCCCGGATGCGTGAGAACCGCGAGAAGGGGATGACGGGGATCTGGTCGCTGACGCCCGGTCAGGTCGTCGCGGCGAACACCGCACCGCTCCCGCCGGAGGACGGTAGCTGGCTATTGGAAGTCGACGGCGAAGAGGTCGACCTCGCGGAGGTGGACGGGAAACACGTCTACGACGGCGACGCGGTCACCATCGAGCAGTCCGGCGACACCTATACTCTGTCTGTCGGTGGCGATACCCGCGAACTCGACGAGGACGAACTCCGCGAGGAGGTTGCGAATATGGCGGCCTACGTCCCCGGGATGGACGACATCGTCGACTCGATGGAGGAGTTCGAGGCCGCCAAGGAGGCCGGTCGCGGCGCGATTGCGATGACGCAGTCGGCGACGCTCGTGATCGACGGTGTAGAAATCGAGATCAGCAGGGATCGGATGTGGGACGAAGCCACCTACCAGGCCGCACAGACGCCGGTCACGCTGTTCCAAGATGTCTACGAACACCGGCCCGATCAGCACGAAGAACTGGAGGAGATGTACGGCGAGGACGTCGTCGAGCGCGCGACAGCCGTCGGGTCCTGAGAACGGCGGCGAAACGCGGCGTTCCGCCGCGTTCCGAAGCGGAACGGCGTTTCGGTTCTCGCGGCTGCTGTCAGTTTCAAGCCGATCGCGCGTCGGGCTTACGGGTCGGCGACGACTTCGTTTCGGAGCGTCCCGACGCCCTCGTACGTGATCTCGATTTCGTCGCCCGGTTCGATCAGGCCGGGGTTCGCCGGACTGCCAAAGGCGACGACGTCACCCGGTTGGAACGTGAATCGCCGGGAGAGGAACGAGACGACCTCTGCGGGACCGAACAACATCAGTTCGGTGTTCGCGTCCTGTCGGACCTCGCCGTTGATCGTCGTCTGCATCCCGATAGCCGACGGATCCAGATCGGTCTCGATCCACGGTCCAAGCGGCCCCGACCCGTCGAAGGCTTTCCGGGCGGTCCGACCGCCCTGATCTAAAGCGTCGACGTCGTTCATAATCGTGTACCCGCGGACGATCTGGGGGACCTCGTCGATGGCGACGTCCCGGCACCGCTCGTCGATCACGGCCGCGAGCTCGCCAGCGTAGGTGAGTTCGTCCGTCCAGTCGGGATACCGGATCGGCGCACCGGGGCCGGCGAGCGAGGCTTGGGGCTTGATGAAGAAGTCGGGTTCGTCTGGCCGCTCGTAGTCCATCTGGTCCAGCGTCTCTGCGTAGTTCCGTCCGACGCAGTACATCGCCGACGGCGAGCAAGGGGCGACGAGCGAGCCGTCCCGTCCCACGACGTACTCCCCGTCGTCGGCGACGAGGACGCCATCGCTGTAGCGGCCGCGAACAATTCCGTCTGGCGTCTGGATCCGCGCGAGTCGCATATCGGACGATCACGGAGCCGAAATAAAGGTCTACTGTCCTGCGTCGACTGGCCGCGGTATCGACTCGTTCGGGCCGGGCATCGACCGTCGGTGACCGATCCGATGGCAGGCTCGCGATAAGTGTAAAAAAATTATCATAAACCTTTTAATATGCGTGTCTTGTTCATCAACGATGAAAATGGTTCGATACCTAGATACTGTCACCCGACGTGACGCGCTCAAGGCCGTCGGTGGCGCGTCGACCGTCGGGATCGGCGCGTTAGCGGGGTGCTCAGGGGGCGGTAGCGACAGTACCGAAACGAGCGGTGGCGACAGTACTGCGACGGGCAGCGGGACGACTGCCTCCACCGACAACGGTCTGCCCGACCTCTCAGGGGAGGAGATCCACTTCATCACCGTCGCACAGGTCGATAACATCCAGGACCTCTGGCGCAGGATCGCGTCGGACTTCGAGGACGCGACCGGTGCGAGTATGAACGTGGAGTTCGTCACGACCGGCGTCAGCAGCCTCGATCGGATCATCCAGTTGATTCAGGCCGGCGACCCGCCGGAGGTCAGCATCCAGTCGTTCGGCGAGGCAATGATCCTTCGCAACCGCGGCGTGCTGACGCCACTCTCCGGTACGTACGACCGAGTGAGCGAGTCGCTCGGGGACGCGACTGACGTCGTCCAGAACATCATCGAGGTCGAGGGCGAACGGTGGATGCTGCCGTTCTTCCACAACATCTCGACGTTCAGTTACCGGAGCGACCTCACCGACACCGTCCCAAACACGTGGGAGAAGGCCGCGCAGTACGCCAGCGAGGTGGACCGGATGGACAACGACGTCCGCGGGACGTACGTGCCAATTATGACCGGCAGCGCCTCAACGGTGCGGTTCCTCGCGTGGCTCTGGACCAACGGCGGCTCGATCACCGAGTGGCAGGACGACCAAGTCAGGATCAATATGGGCGACGACCCCTACCGTAGTCGGGTGATCGAGATGCTGAACTTCTTCGCCGACCGGCAGCAGTACTCGCCGCCGGGTGAGGGCTCCGGGTGGGCGACCACGCAAAACATCCTCCAGTCTGGCCAGGCTGCGAGCACGTGGTACGCCGGCGTCAGGACGAAGAACGCGGCGATCCGGAACGATCGGTCGTTCGCGGAGGACATCGAGTTCGTGCCGGGGATGCCTTCGAGCCGCCGCGACGACGCCGCCGAGGGCAGCGCAGAGGGCTTCGTCGCCTACGAGAACGCCAACACCGAGGCCGCAAAGGCGTTCATCCGGTACGCGACGAACCAAGAGTTCGTTACCGACCTCCTACTTAATCTATCGCCGGTGCAGAACATCCCCTCGTGGCCCTCAGTCAAGCAGAGCGACCGCTACCGCGAGGGCATCTTCTCCACCGATCTGTTCCAGAGCGGCTGGACCGAAGAGCAATTCAACACCTACCAAGAGGAGGCGTTCTCGAAACTCACCCACAAGACGATCGAGGCCGGGACGACGAAGCCACCGAACCCCTACACCTCGGTGTACTACTCCGAGCCGATCTGGAACCTCCAGTCGGACGTGTTACTCAACGAGAAGAACCCGGCGGATGTCATCGACGGGCGAATCGAGGAACTCCGACAGGTTGCCGAAGACGCGCAGCGGTAAGCGATCCACGGACGATCGGTTCGACTTTTTGATGCGGGCGTTGTCACCGCAGAGTGCGTCGGAACACCGACTCGGGAACTGGGTATCGTCGCGGAACGAGCCGTCGGCGGGAGTGCCGAGAGAGCCTACACACCGAGTCTACAGTCGGCGCAGAACGGAGCCGGTACGGCGGCGGTCAGATCCGCGTTGCCCGGAATCCTCGCAGAATGTACTTCTGCAGATAGTAGACGAAGAAGAACGTCGGCAGCACCAACAGCGTCGAGGCTGCCATAATTTGCCCCCAGAGGACGGACTCCTGCTGGGTGAAGCTGTACAACCCCAGCGTGAGCACCCACTTCGAGTTGCTCGTGAGAAGCACCGTCGGGATCGTGTACGCCCCCCAGGCGATGGCGAAGGAAAAGATGGCCACCGCGATCATCCCGGGCTTCGCCAGCGGGAGGGCGATCTCGTAGAACGCTTGGAAGCGCGAACAGCCGATGACACGGGCGGACTCCTCATAGGAGTACGGCACCGTCTGGAAGAACTGCCACATCAGCCACAGCGAGAAGGGCAGCGTCGTCGCGGTCTGGGCAACGATGACGCCAGGCAGGCTGTTGATGATCCCGATCTGCCGCCAGAAGATGAACATCGGGATCGACAGCAGGATCGGCGGGAACATATACCCAAAGAGGATGACCCGCGCGAACGTCTTCTTCAACGGGATGTCGAGCCGCGCGAGGCCGTAGCCGCCCAGCGTCGCCGCGACGGTGGTCAGGCCCACGACGCCCGCCGCGAGGACGATCGTGTTTCGATACCACAGCAGCACGTCGGTCTCCAGCACCGACCGATACGTTTCGAGCGTGACGTCAGTCGGCACCAGCGGGTTCGGGAGCGAAAACAGCCCTTCCGGCGGCATTAACGAGGTCGCGACCATCCAGTAGATTGGGAACAGAATCAGGGCGAGTCCGATCGACAGCACCAGATTCAGCGCCCAGTTGTAGTACTTCTTCCGCTTGCTGTACGGGATCCGATACCAGAACTCCATCGGCGTCGCGACGTCGTTGCTCATAGATCCACGAGGCGGAAACCCACCCCTTCAGGGGTGGGAGGAAGCCGACAACCACCGACACGATCCACGATCTGCGACAAGCCGACTCTCGATACTGGTATCTGTCCCATCGTCCACACGGATGTTTGTGGTTGACGAACTTAATTATAGTGCAAACGAGTATGCGGAACAGTACTCTGCTCGGCGGGGGTTATTAGTGCCCAGCTCCGAGTATGAGCTATGGAAGTGCGTCGGACTGTCCCCGTAACACTCGATGTGGACAGCCACGACTCCGCACTTCTCCACGAAACCGTCGACGAGTTCCTGTGGGCAGCACAGTACGTCGCCGACTACGCCTTCGATGGTGAGTACATTACGACGAGTAAGTCGGATCTTCACGAGAAAACCTATTCGGACGTCCGAGACCAGACGCGTCTCCACAGTAACCACGTTCAGGCTGCCCGAAACAAAGCTACTGCAGCGTGCAAGAGTGTGGCTGCTCGACGAGAGCAGGGTAAATCAGCATCCAAACCCGACTTCACTGCTCCGCACGTCGTCTACGATCACCGATCGGCGACATTCCACGACGACTACGTGAGTCTCGCGACCGTCGAAGGGCGGATCGAAGCCGACTATGTGCTGCCCGAGAACCCGGATGGGACGCCCCACCAGGAGTATCTGTTTTCCGACGCGTACGAGATAACCGGGGCGGAACTCCACCGGACCGATGGTGAATGGCAGCT
This sequence comes from Halobellus sp., assembly GCF_042218505.1. Lineage (NCBI taxonomy): Archaea > Methanobacteriati > Methanobacteriota > Halobacteria > Halobacteriales > Haloferacaceae > Halobellus > Halobellus sp. The sequence continues at coordinate 97,273 of NZ_JBDGQZ010000026.1, read as the reverse complement.
CCATATTCGGACCCGGACCGACATCGAATCTGAGCCAGAGGCCACCGAGAACAGGACAGTTCTCGGGGTCGATCTCGGCGTCAATAACCTTGCGGTGACGTCGACGGGTACGTTTTGGTCCGGTGATGATTTCGACCATTGGCGCCGTGAGTACGAGAAACGGCGTGGCGATCTCCAGCAGTGTGGGACGCGCTGGGCACACCAGAACCTCGCTGCTGTTGGGCGACAAGAGTCAGGCCGATTCAAACAGCTACTCCACCGGATCAGTAACGAGCTGGTCGAGGAGGCACTCGCATACGAGTGCTCGACAATCGTGTTCGAGGATCTGACGGGGATCCGTGATCGGACGAATGCGTCGTGGGGACACAAATGGGCCTTCGAGCGTCTGTACGACTACGTCGAGTACAAAGCCCACGAACACGGCCTCGACGTCGTCCAGGAAGAGCCACAGAACACGAGCCAGCGCTGTTCGGAGTGTGGGTTTACCCACCCGACCAACCGACAGGGTCGTGACTTCACGTGTCAAAAGTGTGGCTACCAGAACCACGCTGATTACAACGCAGCCAAAAACATTGGACTACGACATCTTCGTCGTCACCAAACCGGCGACGGCGAAGGCGCACCCGTAGGCGTGCGCTTGAACAGCGGGATGCTAACCGCGAGTGGTGATTTCACACCCGCCGATGACTCGGCCAGAGCGAGAGTCCACGCTGAAAGCCCACGACTTTAGTCGTGGGTTAGCTTACTCGACACGCACCTCCTGGGACGGCTCGAAGAAGTGGAAGTAGACGATCGCTGCCCCGACCAGGAGGACGAAAAGCAACGTCGAGACTGCCGCCGCCTCACCGAGGTTGAAATCGGAGAATGCCGTTCGGTAGGCGTATATCGACGCAATCGTCGTGGTGTTCACCGGGCCGCCGTTCGTCAGGATGAAGATAATGTCGAATTTGTTGAACATCCAGACGCCGCGCAGGAGAACGACGATAAAGAGCACGCCCTTCAGGTTCGGCAGCGTGATGTCCTTGAACCGATCCCACCGTGAGGCCCCGGAGACCATCGCGGCCTCGTAGATGCTCGCCGGGATGCTCTGAAGCCGCGCCAACACGATGATCGTCACGAAGATCGTGAACTTCCAACTGCTGGTGACAATCACCGAGAGCATCGCCAGGTCGGTCGTGCCGTACCACGCGATGAACTCCGAGATCAGCCCGCCGTCCACCAGCAACTGATTGATAATCCCGTAGCGGGGGTTACCCATCCACAGTGCGATGAAACTCAGGACGGCCGTCGGAACGATATACGGAACGAGCGCGACCGCGCGAACTACGCGTTTGAAACTGTACGTCCGATCGAGCAAGAGCGCCAATGCGGTGCCCGCCGTGACCTGCAACACGACGGAGCCGGTTGCGAAGATCAGCGAGCGGCGGATGCTAGCCCAGAAGTCGCCGCTCGCGATCACGGTCTCGAAGTTCTCCAGGCCGGCCCAGGTCCAGGACGGTTGGAACGCGCCGACCTCGAAGAACGACGCCGCCAGCGCCCACAGCATCGGGAAGATGTTCACGAGCCCGAATACGGCGAGTGCCGGCACCACCGTCAGGGCGACGAACACCCATCGCTTGGACAGCATCCCAAACAGATCCTGACGGTATCCGTGTAATTGGCCGGATGCCAGGGATTCTCGAAGAGACATACCGCTCTATGTGAGCAGCCTACACTTAGTTTTAATGTACGGATCTTCGGCTCGTGACGGCCGAAACAAGGCCTGAGAGGCGTGTTTCGTACTAAGCGTCTGGCGGTTCGTCGCCGATGGCGTCGCAGCAAGAAGCGTTCGTTCTGCCGGTCGTGCGGCCAAGTCATTCGACCCGGAGGGAAGCCGCGCCCGTCACACCGACTCAGTCGGTTCACTGCGCTGGACGTCTGCAATCGGATGAGCCAGCGCGTCACCCGACGCGCCGTCGAAGAGATGCACATCGGTCCACTCGAAGGAGACCGACACTCGACTCCCCTCCTGTAATGCATCCGTGCCGAGGTTCAGCGCGCGGATCTCACCGTGGGGACTGTCGACGGTTGCGAGCCGGCGATCGCCGATCCGCTCGATCAGTTCGAGCGTTCCGGTGAGTTTGCCCGCGTCGGGGTCCGGGAGCACGTCGACGCCCTCCGGGCGGATCCCGACTTCGACGTCGGTGCCGCTCGGCCGGCCTTCGATGAGTTCGCGCTCCGTCTGCTCGCCGTCGAGGTCGATTTCGACCCGGTCGCTACCCCCGTCGCCCAGCGACGCCGGAACGAAGTTCATCGACGGATTCCCGATGAAAGCCGCGACGAAGGTGTTTTCAGGTGATTCGTAGAGAGCGTCCGGCGACCCGATCCCCATCACCGTCCCGTCGTTCATCACCGCGATCCGGTCGCTCATCGAGAGGGCCTCGCTCTGGTCGTGGGTGACGTAGATCGTCGGCACGCCGGCCCGCTCGTGGATACGCTGGATCTCCTTTCGGATCTCGACTTTCAGTTGCGCATCGAGATCCGAAAGCGGCTCGTCCATCAGCAACGCGCTCGGGTTGTAGACGATCGTCCGGGCGATGGCCGTCCGCTGCCGCTGGCCGCCACTCAGTTCCCCCGGATACTTGTTGAGCAGTTCGGGGATCTGCATCAGCTCTGCCACCTCACGAGCGCGTTCCTGACGCTCCGCCTCGTCGACGCCCCGGACCTTCAGGGGATACGCGATGTTCTCGACGACGTTCATATGCGGGTACAGCGCGATGTCCTGGAACATCATCGCCAGCCCGCGGTTGTTCGGGGCCGTCTGCGTGACGTCCTCGCCGTCGACCAGGATCTGCCCGCTGGTGGGCGTTTCGAGCCCGGCGATACAACGCAGCGTGGTCGACTTCCCGCAGCCCGAGGGTCCGACGAGCGTGAAGAACTCGTTGGGCCCGATCTCGAAGTCGATGCCGTCGACGGCGAGTTCTTCGCTCGAGCCGACCTGATATATTTTGCTTAGCGATTTCACTTCGACAGTCATTGACTTTCGTGGGGATTCCCCGGTATCGGATAATAATCTTGCGGAGAGTGCGATGGCGAGCGGCCGTAATCCGGCAAACGAGGCGCTGTTTCGGGCACCACAATGATTATACACCGTGGTTGCGACCGTCTGGCTATGAAACCGGGGCGATTCATCGTCGAGACCCACTGTCACGCACAGCGTCACGCGGTGAACATACAGGATCCGGGAGATTCGAGTTACGAGAACCTCGCGGACCAGATGAAACTCGCCGTTCCGGCCGACGAGGCCGACGGCGACGAGGACGTCATCGTCTACGACAACTCCGATCGCGTGCTGCGCGATATGGACACCTACGGCGTCGATATGGCGGTTCTCCTCTCAGGGTTCGGGATGACAAACGAGATCAACAAGCAGATCATCGACGAGAATCCCGGGACGTTCATCGCGGCCGCCGCACCCGCACAGATCAAAAAGAAGGCGCTCCGCGGCGAGGAGGAGTGGACTTGGGAGGCCGCGACTCGAGAACTCGACGAGTGGCTCTCGAAGGACGGCTTCCGGATGACCGGCGAGGGGATCCGGGGCGATCCAACCCGGACGGAGCCGATCGAGTGGTCGCAGCGAAAGGAGCACATCCGCCAGGTCTTCGACGTCGCCGCGAAACACGACGTTCCGGTCCGCTGGCACACCGGCTACGCATCCGGCTACGGTGGAAATCACCTGTTCAACCTCTATCCCGACTGGTCGGATCCGACGCTCGCCTCGCAGTTGAAAGCCGAATACCCTGAGGTCCCGATCATCTTCGATCACGGCGGGATGCAGGCCGGATGGCAGGAGGACTACGTCGAGAAGTGCTGCCAGGTCGCCGCCACCTTCGAAGACGTGTATATGGAAATCGGGCTCTACTGGAAGGACCTGATGAAGAAGCCGCTGAACGATCCGAACATCAGCATCGAGCAGCTCCTGTGGGGGAACGACTGGGGCGCCTCGATGGTGCAGCACAGCCAGCCGAACGAGGATCCGCCGGTCTTTTGGGAGCAGATCGAGTCGCGCGGCTTGCCCGCTCACCAACCCGATTACTGGGGCGCTGGACTCCGGCAACTCCAGAAGTTCGCGATGGAAGAGGACCTGCCACAGGAGAAACTCAATCTCATCCTCGGCGGCAACGCGGTGCGGCTCTTCGACATCGACGTCGAGGACGACCGGATGTTCCGCAACTACATCGACATCTGAATAGTCGGTCGGGTTTTGTGCACGGCCGGAACACCGTTTCGGAACGTCCCCCGAGACGGGGTGTGACAGTACATTAATATACGGCCGTGATAATCACGCGGTAACATATGAGAATGGGTCGATTCGTCATCGATACGCACGTGCACGGACAGCGGGTCGCGGTCAACTTCCAAGATCGGGAAGAGCGGCCGGACTACGCCACGCTGAGTAAACTGATGTGGAACGCGGAGGACGCCGATCAGGCGGACGACGATGCCGAAATCGTCACCTACCGCAACACTGACCGGCTCCTCTACGATATGGACCTTTACGATGTCGATATGGTCTGTCTCCAGCCCGGTTTCGGCTTCAGCGACCGTCTCCACGGCAAGATGGTCGAAGAGCACCCCGACAAGTTCGTCGCCTTCGCGCACCCGTACGAGACGAACCGGAAGGCGGTCGCCGGCGAGGAGGAGTGGGACATCGACCGCGCCTGCGAGGAGCTCGACGAACGGCTGAGCCAGGACGGATTCGTCGGTATCGGCGAGATGCTCCCGTTCGATCCGACGATCGTCGACCGCGCCGAGCGCGTCCCGTGGGAGGAGCGCCACGACCAACTGCGGAAGATCTACGACGTCGCCGCGAAGCACGACGTGCCGGTTCGCTGGCACCCCGGATCGGTCAACGGCGGCTACGAGCGCGACCCGAGCACGCTGCTTCCCGACCGCCGCAGCATCAAATACGCGGTCGATCTCCACCTCGAATACCCCAACGTCCCGATCATCATCGACCACGGCGGCGTCCAGGGCAACTGGCGGAAGAACGTCGAGGAGTCCTGTAACGTCGCGGCCACCTACGACAACGTCTACCTCGAAATCGGTAACTACTGGTCGGACCTGATCAAGCGGCCGATGAACGATCCGAACATCGGCGCGGATCAACTGATCTACGGCACCGACTGGGGGGCTTCGTGGATCGCCGAGAACAACCCGGCAAACCGATCCACCGGCGAGTACGACTACCCGCCGCAGCGGTGGACGCAGATCAAAGAGCGCGGGCTGCAGGCACACCAGGCCGACGCCTGGGGGAGTTCTCAGCGGCAGGTCGACAAGTACGCCCGTGAGATGGATCTCCCGGCCGACGACCTCAATCTCATTATGGGCGGAAACGTCTGCCGGTTGCTGGACATCGATCCGCCGCACAAGCGGCTCTTCCCGAAATACATCGACTGACGATGGAATCGTCTGCAACCTCGGCGATGCCAACCATCCGCGAGCTGTCCAGCATCGCCGTCGAGAACAACCCCACCAAGATCGCATACGCCGAGGGAATCGACGGTCGAGCAATCACCTGGGCGGCGTTCGACAAGCGAAGCAAGCGGGCCGCAAACGGGCTCCGCGAGCACGTCGGCCAGGGCGACCGCGTCGCCCACCTCTGCGAGGGATCGATCGACCACGTCACGCTGTGGAACGGGGCGCTGAAGGCTGGCTGTCTCGTCTCGAACCTCCACGTCCGCGAGTCACCGGAGACGACCCGCTCCTGCATCGACTCGCTTCGCCCGCGAGTCCTCGTCGTTGACGAGGAGCGCTCTGCGTTCGTCGAAGCCCACGTCTACGACCGGATCTCGACGGACCTCGCGGCCGTCGTGACGACGGGCGAACCCCAGACGGACTACGAGGTCTCGATGGACGATCTGCTGGCGGACCAGCCGGCCGAAGAGCCAGACGTCAACGTCGGCCCGGACGATCCTGCGGCCGTGATCTGGACGTCCGGGACGACCGGGGAACCGAAGGGCTGGACGCACACCAATCGGGCGCTGATGCACCGGGGGTCGAAGCTCGCTCACAAGAAGGGAATGACCCGCCGGACGCGAGTGCCGAACGTGTTCTCCCCGTCGTTTGCAGCGTGGTACTCGACGACGCTGCCCGCGCTGCTCTCGAACGCCTCGTCGTACTTTCTCCCCGACTGGGAGCCCGAGCGGTACGTACAGTGCATCGAGGAGCGATCGATCACTACCGCGAACCTCGTGCCCACGATGTGGCGTGAGATCCTTCGGCTGGAGAACGTAGACGAGTACGACCTGAGCAGTCTCCGAGAGATCGAGGCGGCGGGGGAGACGCTCGACGCCACGACGCTGACGAACCTCCGCGAGCACATCTGCGAGACCGTCTCGCAGTCCTACGCCGCCACCGAGACCTGTGGGACGAACATCTCGAACGACGAGATCGGTGACGATCGACTCGAGAGCGTCGGGAAGCCGCTCTTGGGCATTCAGATCCGGGTGGTTCAGGAGGGTAGTGACCCGGACGACGTGATGGAGCCCGGGGAGATCGGCGAGGTGATCGTCAAGAGCAGTGACTCGGCCGCGTGGATATGGGGCGATACGGCGAAAACCGAGAACGCCTTCGTCGACGGCTGGTGGTACTCCGGCGATCTCGGCTACAAAGACGAGGAGGGATACCTCTACATTGAGGGACGCGACGACAATATGATCCTCTCGAAGGGGCTCAAGGTGTTTCCCGCGCCCATCGAAGAGCGGCTCAACACCCATCCGGACGTCGTCGAGACCGGCGTCGTCGGCGTCGACGATGAAGAGTACGGCGAGAAGGTGACCGCCGTCGTCACCCGGGACGATCCCGATCTGACGGCCGACGAACTCGACGAGTGGTGCCTCGAGAGCGACAAGTTGTCGCGTTTCGAGCGACCGCGAGCGTATCACTTCCGCGATGAGACGCTTCCGCGAACCTCCAGCGATAAACTCGACCGGCAGAGCATCAGGGAGCAACTGGAAGCCGAACGTTGAGCGATCAGTTCGGTTAGAGAAGACACTTTTTCGAAGCGATTGTGACCCGATCGTCAGCCCGAGACGGTGATGAGCGCGACACCCGCAACGACGACCGCCGATGCCGCGAGGAGTTGCCAGGAGACGCGCTCGAGCCGTTCAGGCATAAACAGCGCCGAGAGCACGACGACGAACAGCGTGTTCGTGACGATCAGTGGACTCACCACGTTCACCGGCGCGACCGTGAGCGCGACGTAGTATCCGAGCAGAAACAGCGTGTTCGTGACGCCGGCGAAGACGAACCACTGTGCGTTCTGCCCACGGAGCGTCGACCCCGCCGGCAACGCGTCGCGCCACCACAGGTAGCCCGCGATTCCGGAGACCGCAGCGACCGACTTGATCGAGAGGCCGACCAGCGCCGGCGTCCCCTCGTCGAAGCCGACGTTCGCGAAGATGGGCTCCCAGCCGACTGCGACGGCGGCCAGAAATGGGATTGACAGCCCGATCAGGAGTTCGCGCCCTGAGAGGTCTGCGGCGTTGTCGTTGCTGGTCAGCCAGGCGATGACGGCGATACCCGAGACGACGAGCACCACCCCGACGCTGTGGGTGAGAGAGAGCGTCTCGTCGAGGAAGACGACGCCGAGTCCGGTCGAGATCAGCGCCCACGAAGCGATGATGGGCGCGGTTCGACTCGCGCCGATCCGGTCGATACTCGTGAACATCAGCGCGCGGCCGATCAGCGTCCCCAACACCCCCGCAACGACGAACGACAGCAGGGAGGTTCGCGTCAGGCCGTAGTCCGGATAGTAGACGACGGCGACAATCGGCAGCAGGATCGCGACGTTACAGATGGCCACGAGGAGGATTGCATCGGCGGTGCTGCCGCGCTCGGTTCCTTTCCGCACCGAGAGGTTCGAGACCGCAGAGCAGACCGCCGCCCCGACGGCGAGTCCGAACCCCACGGGGTGGGAGCCCATAACCATCGTCAGTGGGTTTCGTCACCGGTGATATAGTTGTTGAGGTGTGGCACTCGGTCTCACCCAAACGGGTATTAAGGATCCGCGATCAGTCAGCGGCGTATGAAACTCGGAATTGTCCTCGTCAAGGCGCACTGCCACGCGCAGCGCTATGCCGCACGGATCCAGGGGCACGGCGACGACTCGGTGCACGAGACGCTCCCCGACAAGATGAAGAAGGCCGTCCCCGCCGAGGAGTCCGACGGCGACGAGGACGTCATCGTCTACGACAACTCCGATCGGGTGCTTCGGGATATGGACACATAGGGCGTCGATATGGTCGTCCTGCTCCCGAGTTTCGGGATGACCACCCCGATCAATAAACAAATTATCGACGAGATCCCCGACACGTTCATCGCGGCCGCTGCCTCGGTGCAGACGAACAAGAAAGCGCTCTGCGGCGAGGGAGCGTGGTCATAGGAAACCGCAGCCGCGGAGCTCGACGAGTGATGCCTCGAGAGTGACGAACTCGCGCGCGACCAGCGGCCACGGAATTCTCACTTCTGCGACGAACCACTGCTGTGAACGGCCACGAACGAACTGGACCGGCAGGGAGCCCGTTCGACGACCGAGTGGACTGGTGAACAATACTATCAGATACTATTATAATAAAATAATTTGACTATATTTTCCTGCAGTATTTCGAGTTCACTTTTTATCTGATAGAGGCTCGTATAACATATTCATTTTGTTAAAATAATTGATATCAATTGAAAAGTGTAACTTATAGTATTTCTCGAAACAGTCCGATGGGCACTGAAGCGACCGTCGGTGCTGTCACATCGTCCGGCGGTCCCAACGGTAACGTCTAAGAGGGAGACAGCGGAACCGTAGTTCACGGGCCCTTAGCTCAGTCTGGTTAGAGCGCTCGGCTCATAACCGAGTGGTCGATGGTTCGAATCCGTCAGGGCCCATCAGAGTGTCCGAGCGACAGCGAGGATCGAATCTGTTCCACTGACGGATCCGAAACAGGGAGCGGCGTTGCTGCGACCGTGGTTCGAATCCGTCAGGGCCCATCGGAAACCCGCCGATTTGTAGCGGGTGTCGGCGGTCTGAATCGTGTGCCTCCCGGCTCAGTCGTCGATCCCGCCGACTCGTTCGACGGCTCGGATCAGCCCGTGCGGATCAGTCGAGGTTACGACGAGCGTTCGCCCGCTTTCTCGCTCGATTCGAACGGCTTCTGTCCCTTCGACGATGTAGCCGAGGGGATCGTCGAATCGAACGCCCCAGCGATAGAACGTGGGCTGGAGTCGCACGCCGACGCCACCGAACTCCTTCATCGGGGAGATCTCCGTGGCGGTGATCGAAGCCACGTCTGCGTAGGGGACCGTCCGCGTGCGGAGGTGAAACGGCCACAGGCGCAGTCGCAGGGCGGTATCGCGGACTTCGATTCGAAGGTTCGCGCAGTAGAATAGAACGAACGGTCCGGAGACGAGTGCGAGAATGATCCCGATCCACAGCGGGACGTTGGTGCCGGCGTCGGCGTCGGTGGCAACGGCCGTAATACCTACCACTGCGGCGGGAACGCCGCTGATCACCAGCAGTGCCCACAGCCAGGTCTGCCGGAAGTACTGGGTCTCTTCGTAGTACGTCGTCGGAGCCACAGTGAGAACTACAGAAGGGGCAGTGAAAAAACCGGTTCGGCCGGTGATGCTTATTCGGTGGTGTCACCAAACGAACCGGTGGAGGGCCGTGGAACGTCGTTCGCGACAGAGTACGGTCCGCTGCCCGTGCCACACTGCGTCGGCGAGGAGCCGAAAAGACGGGTGTTTTATTGTGTAGAAACAGTACGTCTACGTGTCGTCTATTATGAAAGACAGATTTAGCGACACATCTCGGCGAAGCGTCCTGAAAACTGGCCTCGGCATCGCCGGGGTTGCGGGCCTCGGTAGTATCCTTTCAGTCCCGGTGGGTGCAGTGACAACCGTCTCCGGAGGCGGGGCCGCCCTCCAGAACGCGGTCGACGCTGCGAGTGACGGTGAGACGCTCGTCGTGACAGATTCGACGACGTACGATCCGGTCACCGTCGACATCGGTGTCACGATTGAGGCGTCCGGGGATCCGACGATCGAAGGAGACGGAGATACTGGTGCCGCAGTCAGCATCGAGGCTGACGATGTGACAGTGAAGGGCTTCACCGTAACGAATCCCGATGGCCTCCTCGGAATCAAGATTCAGACGGGGTACGACGGTGCTACCATCGAGAACAACACCATCGAAGACGTCGGCCCGACCGGCAGGCTAGGTGTGACTGGGATCGTTGTCGGGCAGGGAGATCACGACGATATCGAAATCACAAACAACGTCATCCAGGGCCTCGATCAGGAGACGACCGACGACTCGGGGTTCCCGACTGTCAACGGCATCCTGTTCGACGCAAACAACTCCGACCCGGGGACGATTACGAATACAGCCGTCAACAACAACACGATTCGCGATGTGGAAAGCGATATTGCGCCACTCGGTATCGTCGTCCAACACGAGACGGACGGTGTCGCGATCAACAACAACGAGATTCGGGATCTGGTCGCCGCTGATGACACCGATTCGGATCCATCAGATGATACCGATTTCAGCTTCACGTTCGCACAGGGGATCAACATCGCCTCGCCGTCGACGACCGACACAGTCGTCAACCACAACGTAATCGAGAATATCACCAGCGCCGAAACGATTCTGGCCGAGGCAGTCAAAATCGATGGGGACGGTGGCGGCGTCGCATTCCGAGCGAACCAATTCCTCGTCGCCGTCGGGGTCAACAACCGGAACGGAACTGACGGCGGCAGTCGGGACCCGTCAGACGACCCCGTCGTCGACGCGAAGAACAACTACTGGGGAAGTCCGGACGGCCCCGAGAAAGCAGCGTTCAATCAGGATGCCGACGACGACAGTCGGAGTGACGTGGTCGGGAACGTCGACTTCGACCCGTTCCTTCGCAACCCACCCGGTCCCAAGGGCGGCGGCAACGGAAACAGAGGCGGCAATGGAAATGGAAACTCGAACGGCAACGGAAACGGAGGCGGCAATGGAAACTGATCTCGGGTAGCACAAAGTGCAGTTGGTCGGATCCTTGTCGGACCGAGACGGCGGCGGGGGTAGCCAACTGTTCGTTCGATAGGTGGCTCAGAACGCTGACGTCATAAAATGAACGCAGAGTGGCGCTCCACGCGCCGCTCACACGCGGAAATGTGCTTCCTGGGGACCGACGGCTTCGAGTTGTTCAAGCATCCCGAGTCGGTCTTCTTCGACCCAGATCTCGGCGATTTTGTCGTCTTCGATCCGGTATATTGCGGTCCCACTCCAAGAAGTTTTGTGCCCGGTGGGTTCGACGTCCCTGTATTCTCCCGTGTGGGTACCGTAGACCGAGTACCGGACGGTGACGAGGTCGTCCTCGGCGATAATGTCCTCGGCGGTGCCGGAGTAATCGGGGAACGTCTCGAAGTGTGCTTCGAGGAAGTCGATAATCTCGTCCGTTCCGCGCAGTTCTTCGTGTGCGCCGTGTTCGACGACGTCGTCGGCCAACATCTCTCTCATCCTCTCGTGGTCGCGGTCGTTGAACGCGTCGAGATACTCCCGTACAAGCGCTTTGTTCTCGTCCCTTGCGGAGGTCATCTGCAGTAGAAATTTACATATTATTAATAATAACAATTCATTGAAGAAGCAAATATTGCTGCAAAAAGGTTTCGAAGAGGGGAGGCTTCTCGAGACTCGGTGACTGTGCGTCCCGTTCGTCGTGCTGCCGGACGGCGTGGTCGAAGAAAGATCCAAACTGACCGAGGCCGTACACATCAGTATGAGTAGTGACAAGAACGTTGGTGGCCGTGACCGACTCCTCCGAGCGGTTCTCGCAATGGTGCTGACTGTCGTGTCAGTACGCTCGATGCAGAAGAACAGCGTGACAACTGGCCTCCTCGCCGGACTCGGTGCGCTCGGACTCGGATTCAACGCCGTGACGTGCGTCTGTGGGATGAACAGAGCTCTCGGTATCGATACGACCAAAGACCAATGACGGCGTGAGTCTCGCGGGTCCTGCCCCATTTTGCCGACCCTGGGAAGTTGCCGCTGCGACAGCCGAGGGACCGGAGGGCCCCAAATGGCGGATTGCGAACTCGGCTTGAAGATGTCCGGAGTGATGAGTATAGAAGGGTCCCGGTCTCGATGGCCGGCCCTCAACTCGGGACGGTCATATACGTCTCCCTCGACGGAGACAGACAGGGAGCACGGTCGCAGTGGATAGTTCAAGCGTGTTACGATAGCCGATAAGCAGTAAGATGTCTCTGAGAGGATTCAGGAGCACACAGACTCGGTCACCCCGCCGAAATCTCAGCAGGGATCGGTTAATCTGGAGGTCGCACGTCCGCGGACTATAGTGGTTCTCTCTGTGGAATCCTGAGCGTTACGCTCGTCTCCGCGTCTGCCGTTTCCGCTGTGATGTCGCCGCCGATTTCTCGAATCATCGTTCGAACGAGCCAGACGTCGACTCCCTGTGCGTGTGTGAGCGCTGTTTCCTCACCAGCGTCGAGCACGTCAATTTCTGCCTCGGTCAACCTGGAACCGGTAATGAGGAGTGTGACCTCGATCCAGTCGTCGGATGTGTCCGATAGCAACACCTCGACCGAGGCGTCCCGGTCTGTTGACTGATCGACAGCGATCGGAATCAGCGTCGTTACCGCATCTTCGAGGATACGGGGAACCCAGACAGTTGACGAGTCAGAGACGGTTGACTCCACAGTCATCGTGGACTCGACTCCCCGGCCCCACTCTGTCAGATGCTCCGTAACCGACTGTACCTCAGTTATCGGTCGATCGCCCATCGTCGAATTAGCGAGTTGTCGAATCTGTCTCACCCCATCGGTCATCGCTTCCCATTCGTCGACGACGTGTTTGATCCGATCGAGATGCGACAGTCTCGTCTCGGCGTTTTCTTCCTCGGCGAGAATTTGGGCCCACCCACGAACCTTGTTGAGGTCGTTTCGCACGTTGTGGCGCATAACTCGCTCTAGCATCGACATATGCTGTTCTTGCTGGCTTTGATTCGTAATCACTCGGCCTTCGACGACGAGCAGTGTCACCTCGTCAGCCTCGTTCGTGACGGGCTTGACTGAGAAATCGATCGTTTCGAGTCCTGCGGTCCCCCGGACGTCGGTCTCGTACCGAACGAACTCTCCGGCGGCCGCCGCGTCGAGTGCGTCGCGAAGTCGATCCTGTACCGCCGCCGAGTGGGTCCACCACGAGGCCTCGTCGAACGGTTCCCCGATGATCGCCTCCCGGTCGAACCCGCCGAACTCGAGCGCGGCGTCGTTGATTTTGACTGCTGTTCCGTCCGGTTCCAACAACCCCGTGAAACTGAACGTGCCGTTGAACAGCGCTTCTAGTCGACGATTCCGTTCGTTCGTCGTCGTCACGTCACGGAGATACAACAGCATCCCGTCGATGGCGTCGTCGTCGAGCATATTTCGACAGCGGAGTTCCATCTCGCGCCATCCACCCTCTTCGGATGCGAGCCGCGCGTCGATCTGGAAGGTCGCGTCGGAGTGCGTAGTGCCGGTAAAGAAGGCTTCCATCGCCTGGTTTCGATCATCTGGATGGAGTTGATCGAAGAGGTTCACCCCGGTGAGATCGTCGGAGTCGTAGCCGAGAACTCGGTCTGACGACCTGCTGGCGTACGTAACCGTTCCGTCGGAGTCGAGAATCGTCACTACGTCGTCAGACTCTTCGACGAAGCGCTCGGTGCGGCGCTGCTGACGCCGTTGCTCCGTCATATCACGGACGATCTGGGCGTACTGTAGTTCACCATCGTCGCTTTCTAAGGCTGCGTACCGGACGTCAGCGTAGAACGCTGATCCATCGGCTCGGACGCGCCAGCCCTCGTCGCTGGCCTCGCCGGCATAGCGGGCCTGGCCGAGTAGTCGGTCTGGAAGCCCCGTCTCGCGGTCGGCAGCGGGGTGGAGATCAGCCATTGGCATCCCGACAGCAGTGGCACTGTCGTACCCGAAGAGGTTCCCCGCACCGTCGTTCCACGTCTGGATCGTTCCGTCGTTGTCCACGAGGAGGAAGGCGTACTCGTCGGTGCTTTCGATCAGCAGTTCGAACCGTTCGCGCTCCGCGCGCAGTTCGCGTTGGCTATCACGCACCGTCGTGACGTCCTGCTGGATGCCGACGTGGTTGACAAGCTTACCGGTGTCGTCGTATACCGGCGTCACTGAGAGGCGGTTCCAGAACTGTTCGCCGTCCTTCCGGTAGTTTCGCAGCAGGACGGTGATGGATTCGTTGGTGGCGATTGCCTCACGCAGGTCGTCGAGCGCGGACTGGTCTCTGTCGTCGGCCTGGAGGAACCGACAGTTTCGCCCGAGGGATTCCGAACGGCTGTAACCGGTCTGTTCGACGAAGCCGTCGTTCACGTACACCAAGGGGTTGTCCTCGGCGGTCGGGTCGCTGATGGTAATTCCGACCTTCGCTTCGTCCATCGCCCGCTCTTTGAGTTTGAGATCTCGCTTCCGAGCGCGACGCTCAGTGATGTCAGAAACGGTGGCAACCATCCCGATGTTCTCGGCCCCGGCGGTCATCTGAATGGTCGTGATATCGAAGTGCCGAATCGATCCGTCGATTTCGACAGTGACGGTGTCGTTCTCGTCGGTGTCGAGCGGTTTGAACGCCTGTTCGAAGGACTCGATCGTCGGACATTCGATATCGAGGGCCGACTGCAGTCTCTGTGCTTGCTTGTTCACCTCAACGAGATTGTCTGAGGTGTCGTACACGAACGTCGCCTTATCGGCTTCCTCGAAGAACTTCGAGCGGGCAGACTGCTCGACTTTGCGAAACGGTTCCTCGACGAACACCAACACCCCGAGCAGAAACGCAGTCACGCCGATGGGCTCGAAACTCAGGCCCAGAAGGATGGGTGGCAGTAGCTCGCTCGGGAGTGCCTGGACGGCCACGCGCGGCACGACAGGGAACAGCGACAGCACCGCGAGTCCGGCGAGACTCGCTGTCTGCGACGAGGACTCTCGAAGCGTCCCGAGTAACCAGTAGAAACTGATCGCTACCAGGGTGTACGTGAGCGAGAACGAGACCCAGTAGAACAGTCGTGGTTCGACCACGAGATGTGGATACGGGCTCTGCTGGAGTTGCGTCGAGACGTAGAGGCCGTACAGTGGGTTCGTGAGTTTGACCGCGATGAGTCCGACGTAGACGACGATAGCGAGCGCACGATAGCGTCGATTTCGGTGGTACGAGCGGCCGGTGTACGCGGCAATAAAGTACACCCACGCACCGACACCGGTGAGTCCCCAGATCAGGCCGCCGATGTAGAGGGCACTGCTGAGTCTGCCGTCAGCGGTCAGCAGGCCAAGTGCTTGGAAGGTGAGCCACAGCCCGTTGGTGATGAGCACGGCTCTGAGCCCGAGTTGGGTGTCGCGTCCTTGCAGGCGTGACCCGGAGGCTGCTCCGGTGAAGCACCCGATTGCGATGAGCACGAACACCGAGAAGGTCCCCCAGATGACCGGCTCGGAGCCCCCAAACGAAACCAGCGGTACACTGCGTGGATTGATAATAAGCACACAGGTGCAGGCGTTATTATACCTTTGTATGTCGTATGATCTCCACTAATGAGCGGCCACACTGTGGGCATACACTGGAACCTCTGTCGGCCCGAACGACTCCCGTGTGAGGACTGATCGAGTGCCACAATCTGTAATCAAATGTCTCGTCCAAACTGGAAAGCGTATGTCTCGCAGTATCCGTAGCAGGCGCAGCGCCGTTCACCCGGTAAACCCCGTGATGTCGGGTCGTGAACCCGCCGCGACGCGACGGAGTTTTGATGACGACTCACATATGTGAGCGTATGCCGGAAATCGATGTCGGCGAACTGCTGCCGAACGAGCGCGTACAGCAGTCCGTTCTCGACGGAGACGTGACACAGTTGACCCGTGGAGCGGGCAATCGCTACGCGAGCGAGGGCGACACCTTCGAGATTGACAGCGAGACGTTCGAGGTGACGAGCGTCGAACACCGGACGCTGGGCGACTTCACCGACGCCGACGCAAGGCGGGAGGGATCGGAATCACTGGCGGCCTACAAACAGCGGATGCAGCACGTTCACCCGGGCAACTTCGAGTGGGACGATAGCGACGAGGTACTGACGTATCAGTTCGAGAAGCGCGAGTGAAGTAGCAGAACGGAGCGGCCGCGACGGGTGGTGAGTATCTCCGAGAACCGAAGTGCTCACTCGCCGCCGTCAGTGACGATCTCGACGTCCTCGGCTTCCTCCATCTCGGTGAAGCCGGGATCCTCTTCCGCTTCGTCCTCAGTCGTATGCTCTGCGAGCAGTTCTTCGAGCGATTCGTGTGTCGATTCGCGCGAGCGGTCACTGTAGTGGCACATCGCCCAAACGTTTGAAGGGTGTGCTAACAATTAACGCTTATTGCCGATTGAGGCCGTCGGGACCGGGGCCGGTCTCAGCCCAGCGAGATGTCCAGATACAGCATCACGACGACCCCGGCAATCGTCCCGAGGGTTGCAATGCGTTCGTGCCCGCCGGTGTGAGTCTCTGGAACGATCTCGTCGCTGATGACGAACAGCATCGCGCCGGCGGCAAACCCCATCGCATACGGGAGCAGTGCTGAAATCGTCTGGACCGCGTACGCGCCGAGGACCGCTAACGGAATCTCGACGAGTCCCGAGCGGATCCCGGTGAAGACGGCGTACGCGCGGCGATCGAGGCCGGCGTTGATCGCCGCAATCGAGACCGCGAGGCCCTCGGGGATGTTCTGAATCCCGATTGCGAGCATCAGCGGAATCGCCCCAGCGATGTCGCCGCTGCCGAAGCCCACGCCGACAGCGAGTCCCTCTGGCATATTGTGGAGCGTGATCGCGAGCACGAAGAGGACCACTGGGGCCAGTCGATCATCGACTGGCAACGACTCACTCGGGTCGGCGGCGTCGTCCCGGCGGCGACCCGTCAGCAGAAAGTGTGCGTGCGGCACGAGTCCGTCGGACCGGTCCAGAAAGAGCGCACCCAGCACGACGCCGAGGAGGACGGGAATCGGGTTGCCGCCGGCGTATGTCTCGATACCGGGGATGATGAGGCTCGTGAAACTGGCCGCGAGCATTACCCCCGCAGCGAACCCGAGCGCGCCGTCGAGCGCCCGTTTGGAGGGATCTCGCCAGACGAAGATGAGCGACGCGCCGAAGAGATTCAATCCAGCGATGACGAGCCCTCCGACGAGACCGTGGACGACTGGATTCGAGCCGAACCACCGGACGAAGACCGACTCGATCATCGTCGCGACCCCGCGTCGGCTGTTCGCCCCACGACGAGTCGGGAGGACGTGCGGAGACTCCGGGGAGGGTCAGTCCCAGAGCGCGGACACACCCACCACTGATGCATACCGACCGACGTTCCCAGAGGGGCTTATAATGCCGGGGCACCGCATCGGCTCGTCGTGAGGCCATCGCAGCGTCCCACAAGACCTAATCGGACGGGTACGGAAGAGCGATTGTGAGCGGTACCCAGGGAAAACGCCCGTGGTTGGCGGCGCTGCTCGGGACGCTCGCGACGGGGCTCGGTCACTTCTATCTCCGTCGATGGGGACGCGGGCTTGGGTGGTTCGCTCTCGCCGTGCTCGTCTCGCTTCTTTTTGTGCCTGCGGACGCCGCACAGGCATTCCTCAACGGCAGTGGCGATCCTGTGACCCTGCTGCCGGTGTTCGCCATCGGCGTGGCCAGCGTCGCCGATGCGTACCTGCTCGCGCGTCGCACTCGGACCCACGCAAAGGAGGCCTCTGGACTGACAGGTGCGGAGACACCACTGGAAGCGGAGGAGAGACAGTCGGGAGGCGTCGAACGACCAGCCAGCCGCGATGGTTCGCCGACGTCGCCGGATTCGGTCGACTCCACAGAGCCGGCCGACGTGAGCTCCTGTCCGAACTGCGGAAAGGAACTCGATCCCGACCTCGACTTCTGCCCCTGGTGCACGGCCCGGTTGGAGTGGCGTCGACGACGGGGTGAGTGACGCCAAACCGAGCGGTGCCGACAGAAGCGGCCACTCACCCGATGGTCAGTGCGTGCAACCGCCGGACGGTCACTCCTCGGTCGGGTACCCGCTGAACTCGTCGACCGGCATCACCGAGTAGTCGACGCTCAGCGTGTCCTTCGTCGCACGGATCTTGCCGACGAACGTCGAGATATCAGCCAGTCCGCCCTCCAGGACGAAGAGTTCCATACAGCGATGTTCGCCGACGTGGCTGTGGAAGTTCGAGGCGACAAGCGACTCGTACTCGTGGCGGAGACTCATCATTCGCTCTTCGACGTTCGTGGTCTCATAGTCGAAAACGACAGTCACCACGGCCATCAACTCGCGGTCTTCGAGTCGCTTGTCTTCGAACTCCCCGAGGAGGTTCCGCGAGGCCTCGCGGACGACCTCGCTCCGTCCGGTGTAACCGTGCTCCTCGGCGAACGTGTCGATACGCTCGACCAACGCTTCCGGCATCGAGACGCTGACGACGGTCATATATTAACCCGGGCCGAGAAGGATATTAATTTGTGGGGGTCCGCACCGACGACCCGGGCGTTAGGCGTCGATGCCGACGACCCGAAACGCAGTGTACGGCACGAGATAGCCGAAACTGTATCCCAGAAAGTGCACGAAGACGTTGAGGACGCTGCCACCCGAAGCAGTGGGTTGTGGGAACCCGATCACGAGCAGGAGGACGAACAGCAGGCCGCCGAATCCGACGAGCGGGGAAATCGCGTCGGTGAGCAGCCAGTCGCGCTCGCGGAAGCGGGTGAAGACCACGCTCAGCAGCACCACGGCCGCGCTCACGCTGAAGAGACCCGACGCGGCGAACTCGCTACGCCGTGCCGGGAGTTCCGAGAGCACTGCGGGGCCGAGACGGAGGACGACCGTCGCGGTCCCGACGAAGAACGCGACCGGGAGGAGCACGTTTCCGATCTCGCGTGTGTCCGGGCGTTCAAGTTCGAACCGGGCGACGACGACGTGCGGCAGATATCCCACGAACGCGAGGTTGATCCCCGAGAAGCCCAGTCCGATCCGGGGACGGGGAAACAGCACGTTCAGCGCAGAGAAGACGAACGGGAAGACGGCGAGAATCGTGAACGCGACCAGATAGAACTCCCGTCGCCGACCGTTCCGAACGCTGACGGCGGCGACGAACGGGACGACCAGAAGAAAGACCACGAGGTTCGTCAGCAGGTGCGTAGAATCGAGGTGCACGAAGTGAGCGGTGTACGCGGTTACGACAGTGGGGTCGAGATACGAGAGCGTGAACGACCGCTTGACCGCCTCCGGGAGCAGAAACACCCCGATCAGCACGAGTGGAACCACAGCGACGAACGCGACGTCGAGCGGGGAGATGCGCTGCCCGATGGCCGATCCCGTATCTTTCGATTGCCCGGCGGCCGACCCTGTCTCTGGTGTCTCCCCGACGGCCGATCCTGTCTCTGACGACTCCCCGCCGTCGTCCGTCTCGCTGTCGACGGACCGCCAGGAAGGCTCGTTGTCTCGGGGGTGATAACTGGCCATACTCGGTGTAGTGAGCCGTCACGGCGATCAGCACTATGATCCCGCAACCTTCGGCCCGTGTTTCTGTTGTGTTGAATGAGACAGTTCGTCGATATGTAGTTTCCCCCTCGAGTATCAGATCAGATAGCGTTCGGCGGTTCTCTTGAACCGTAGCGACAGCCACAGACTCGATGGAATCGACAACATCGACGGAAGTGAGATGAGCGCTATCGGGACCGATCGGTTGCGATGCGTGGTTACCCGTACGTCGAGCGCATCGTTTTGATCAAGACGCCGTCGCGGCGGAAGACGACGTAGACGACCAGGAACGGTTCGTCGGCCGGGCGCAGGACGAACACTGCTCGCGGCTGCTCGGGTTCCGGCGGTACCGACTCGCCCTCGTCGGCGCGCCGGATCAGTGGTTCCAACGGTCGCATTCCGTTCCGGAACTCCTCGAACAGGTCCTGAGCGCCGGACTGCTTCGCGAATACGTACAACGCCCCGTTGGGCTCACCGTCGGTGCTTTTCGTCACGCGGCCGTGCATCGGGGCATTGTCGCCCTCGGCGACCATCCAGGTCTCCTTGGCTGCCTCGAAGAGCCCCGTCACGCCGTCGTAGAACTCGAAGACCGTCTCGGCGACGACGTCGACGGCAACGAACTGCGGGTCGCTGTCGGTCCACTCAAGCGTGGCATCGACGAGCATCCCCGCTTGGAGTTCCTCGACAGCGTCTGCGACGTCCCCGTCGGTCGAGCCGGTGTCGACGTACGTTGGTTCGTACGCGTCCAACGGATGGTCGCCGTCGTCGTCGACCGAGATCAAGAGCAGTTCGTCCGGGTCGCGCGGCCGACCGAGTACGCGGTAGCGGCCGTCTGTGGTCATGTCCATTGGTGATCACCGAGAGATGCCGCCGGCATCGTCGTCGGTCACGGCGGCGACCTCTGCCGGCGTGACGACGGCCACGTCGCCTTCGACAGTGCGCTTCAGCGCGGCCGTCGCGGCCGCATACGCCAGCGCGTCGCCGACCGATCCGGCGTCGGGCCCGAACCGTTTGGCGAGGTAGCCGCCGACGAACGCGTCGCCGGTGCCGATCGGGTCGTGCGTGTCCGCGTCGTAGACCGACTGTTCGAACACCTCACTGTCGTGGACGGCCACCGAGCCGGCTTCGCCGCGCGTGAGAACGACCGTCTCGAAGTCGAAATCAGAGCGGAGGCCGTTGGCCACCTCGACCGGATCGCCCTCGCGACCGAGACAGGCCGCCACGTCGCGCTCGGCCGCGAACAGCAGGTCGATGTGGGGAAATAGCGATTCGTAGGCCTCGCCCGCCTCCTCGGGCGTCCACAACTTCGACCGGTAGTTCAGATCGAACGCGGTCGTCACGCCGGCCTGCGTCGATGCGCCGAGTACCGCCGCTGTCGTCTCTGCGAGCGTCGGCGAGAGCGCCGGCGTGATTCCGCTCGTGTAGAAGATCGAGGCGTCTTCGAGCGCGGTCGTCGGCAGTTCGTCTGGCGTCGCCGCCGTCACCGACGCCCCGGCGCGGTCGTAGATCACGTCGCTTCCGCGAGGGTCGCCCCCGTGTTCGAGGTAATAGGTCCCGAGTCGGGCCTCCGGCCGCCGATCCCACGCGACTGCCACGTCGACGCCGTGGCTGCGGAGTTCGGAGACGACGCGGCGGCCGAGCGGGGAGTCCGGGAGTTTCGAGAGCCACGCGGTGTCACAGCCGAGTCGTGCGGCCGCCACTGCGACGTTGCTCTCTGCACCGCCCACGTGCGCATCGAGTTCGCGCGTCCGTTCGAGGCGCTCGCCCCGGGGCGGCGAGAGTCGAAGCATCGTCTCGCCGAACGTCACGATGTCGGACATACTCGGTCGTTCGCCC
The DNA here is from genome assembly GCF_042218505.1 of Halobellus sp. Classification (NCBI taxonomy): domain Archaea; kingdom Methanobacteriati; phylum Methanobacteriota; class Halobacteria; order Halobacteriales; family Haloferacaceae; genus Halobellus; species Halobellus sp. Next base: position 75,872 of record NZ_JBDGQZ010000026.1, on the reverse strand, counting down.
AGGGAGTACATAAGACCGCTTGTCGGGGTCGGAGCCGACCGCACTGGGTCAGTCAGTCGTGTCGGCCGTAACCCCCGGTGCCTCGAAGAGTGCCGGATACGCGACGCTGTCGGCGACGGGGTCGTCGTCGGCCGGATCCGCGCCGAAGAGTTCGCCAACTGATCGCTCGGGAGCCGCGCAGTACTCGTCGAACGGGCCGAACACGCTGCTGTTTTCGAGTTGGATCCCCTCGAACGTCACGACGGCGTCGACCGAGCGTGTCTCGCGGTCGTCGAGAATCGAGACGCTTCCGAACCGGTCGAACGTCGTAGAGAGCGGTGGGGCGTCGCCGAGGCACGTGTCCGGGTCGTCCATTCGTTCGAAGGTCGCCCCCGAAGCCGAGAGGGCGAGGGTGCTGGACGGCATCACTGCAATCTCGTGTGGCGTCCGATCCTGGACCGGTTCTTCGAGCCGGTCGAGCATCGAGTGGGCGCCCTCGGCGACCGCGCGCTGATCAAGCACGCCGGCGTCGATCAGATCGCTGATGCTCTCGGTCTGTGCGAGCAGATCCGGGTCGAGCCGGTCGGGGTTCTCGATCGGAAGGTGTCGGTATGGGCCGTCAGTCCACGTCAGGTTCTTCCGGAGTGCCTCGTGCCGCTGTTCGAGATTCTGTCGCTGCGCACGAAGAGAATCGAGCGTCTCTCGAACCTCGCGTCGGCGCTCGTCGAGTGCCTCCAGCGTGCCACGGAGTGCGGTTTCGACGTCGCGCAGTTCGTCTGCGGCCTCGTCGTGCACCCGTCGCAGACGCGCGTACTCGTCCCGAAGGGTCGCGAGTTCCGAGCGTCGCGTGGCGGCTTGCTCACGCTGGGATTCGATGATCTGACGGCGACGCACGCGGATCGGCAGAAGTTCGTCTACGGTGCGATCGAGCAGCGACTGGCGCTGTCGCAGGAGCGGGGCGAGCGTCCGGTCCCACAGGTCGATCGGGTCGGCGTCCTCGCGGAGTGCGTCGTCGTCGACGAGTTCGCGGGCCAGTCGGTCGATCCGATCCGGGAACGGATGCTCGGCCAGCGCTGCTTCGAGTCGCGCGCGCGTCTCCTGGGCCACGAGGAGGGTTGCAATCGCGTCCGGATCCGGATTCACATCGGCGTCGTGAGCCAGATCCACGTGCGGAAACTCGCCGAAGGCGTCCCGGACCTCGGCCACGGCGGAGTCGAGTGTCAGATCCGCCTCGGGGCGCGAGAGTTCTTCGGCTCGTGTGCCGGCGACGTCGGCTGCTCGCTGGGGGACGAACAGTTCGTCGATACTGCCGTCAGGAGAGCGGTTGCGCAGACGATCCACCGCGCGGTAGGCCGCGTCGAGTGAAGCCGCCGCCGCATCGTGGTGGTCGATCCGCTCTCTGGTCGCGCCGGTTTCTACGCGCGTATCGACGTATTCGGTAATCTCGTCGAGCGGAATCTCGACTCCGTCGGCATCGGCCGAGAACAGCGTGGCCCCAAACGCCCCGTTCTGCGCGGGGCCGCTGCCGAGGAGGGCCGGCTCCTGTGCCGACCTGACGATCAAATCGGCTACGCGGCGGTTCACTGCAGCCCGCGCGTCGGGATCGGCCGCCGCGCCCGGGGGCATCGGCAGGAGGCCGTACGCGTGGAGTGGACTCTGTGTGAGGGTGATCGTCTCGGTGCCGATGGTATCGGCGCCGGCCCGGACGGGCAGGTCGATCGGATAGTGATCCTCCTCGAAGCCGAGCAAAGCGCGGAGCTCGCGGAGGGTGGCGTAGGTGTTGTACGCGATCCGCCGATCGGCTGACGGTACGATGGTCTCGCCGAGTCCAGTGAGCAGATCGACCGATCCGAGGCCGAACAGCCAGGAGTCCGGCGGCGCACACTCGTCGAGTAGCGTCACGAGGAGCGGAACGAGGCCGGCGCCCGTCCCACCGCCAAGCGAACTCAGGACCCACACGTGATCGACGACCGGTTCGTCTGACTCCGTCGACTGATCGGCCGCGTCAGGGTCAAGCACGCCCGACAACGTATCGTAGACGTCGTCGAAGTTCGTCTCGCTATCGAGGTGGTACCGACCGACGGCCCGCTGCCGTGCCGTGCCGCCGCTCGGGGGAAGAGTGTCGTCGTCGGAGAGGTACCTGCGGGTGCTGCGGTCCATCTCGAACGACCGCTCCGGCGGATCCAGTCGGATGGTCTCGGCACGCTCGGGCGCCAAACGTTCGAGGTCCGCTGCCCGGGAGTCGATGACGACGTACTCGAACGCCGGCGCGGGATCGATTCGCTTGACGGCGTCCGCGACGGCGTTCAGCATCCGACAGCCTGCTTCTCCGACGCCGATGACAGTCACGGTTGTGGGATGCGGCGGCGACAGTGGGGCTCCACCGTTGGGCATATGCTGTCGTCATAGAGACAGTAAATAAACGTACGGCTCGGGGAGGGTAGTGGATCGACGTCTCGATCCCGGACCGATAAGAAATCGGCTTCTCGATTCCAAACGGCGACTTCGGGCGTCTCCAGTTCGACGGATGTCCAGACCCCGAGAACGAAACTCACGGTATACTACGGTACAGTGTACTGTCCCAGCGATGGCCGATACCACGTACGAATTCGTCGTCTTCGACGGGGACGAAACTCTCGTCGACGGCGACATCACCAGCGCACTCGCCGAACACGCGGGCGTCGCTGCGGAGGTCGAAGCCCTGAACGCGGAGGTTTGGGAGAGCGGCGTCGATCCGATGGAAGCGCTCGCAGAACGCATCTTCCCGCAGTTCGAGGGCGTGTCGACGGAGACGCTGAATCGACTCGTGCGGTGGCTCCAGTTCGCACCTGGCGCCGAGGCAGTAGCGCGAAACATCACGTGTCAGACAGCAATCGTCACGGCGCTATCGCCGCTTGCGAGTCACGTTGCGGACGAACTCGACCTCGACTGTGAGCGTGCGAACACGCCGGTCGCCACGGACGGCGTTCTCACAAGCGAACTCCACGGAGCGATCGTCGAACGCCGAACAGGGCCCGTGCTCGACGCCCTCGTGGCCGATCTCGGCATCGACCACGACCAGGTCATCGCCATCGGTGATGGCCCGCACGATGAGCCACTCTTCACCCGCGCCGGCTTTTCGATCGGTCTCGACCCGAAGCCGTCGGTCCAGGATATCCCCGACGTCGTCGTCAACGAACAGGACTTCCGCCGCACCGTTCCGTATCTGCAAGAACGGAGCGTCCTCGACACCAGAGCGCTGGACGAACTCTCTGCAGAGTGCTGATGTGGGGATTCGACCCGAGTGCGGGGCTGCCCCGAAGGGCAGTTGCCGCGGAGCAGGGATCACCGACGAGAGTCCCAGCGCGGGCGGGACAACGTGATCTGACCGGAAACCCCCGGTGGCTGGCGTGAGCCACTAGAACTGATCGAGAATCCGGTCGGCCGTACTCGTGGATCTGTCTGCCTCGGTCCGTCGCGTCTCCTCGTCGTTCCACGTCGTTTCGGGACGGCTCTGAAGAATGTAGAACCGCTTTTTATCATCGCCGTCCTCGATTGCCCACTCGATGTCCTGGGGCCGATCGTAATGCTGTTCGACGGCCTTTGCGAGGTCAGTCAGTTTGATGATCTCGTCGGCGGTCAGCGAGGGAACGTCCCGTTTGTCGTCCTCGACGGAGACCTTCTCCGTCCCAGCGTCTGTCGGGACCGTCATAACGTCCTTCTGTTGAACGTTGCGATCGACGATCTTGTAGACTGGCTTGTCGACGAGGAAGCTATCCGGGGTGACCGACCCGCTCACGACGGCCTCGCCGAGTCCCCAGTTGGACTCAATGCGGACTTTCGACTTGTCGCCGTTCGAGGGGTTCAACGTGAACATCACGCCGGAGGTCCGCGCGTTGACCATCTTCTGGATACCGACGCTAATAAGCACCTCGTCGTGCTTAAACTCGTACTCCTCGCGGTACGTAATCGCCCGCGCGGTGAACAGACTGGCCATACACGCTTTTGTCCGCTGTTTTACCGACTCAAAGTCGCTGACGTTGAGATACGTGTCCTGCTGGCCGGCGAAACTGGCGTCGGGCAGGTCTTCGGCCGTCGCCGACGAGCGAACCGCCACCTGCAGATCCGTCGCGCCGGTCTCAGAGTGGAGTTGCTCCCAGGCGGATCGCAGTTCGACCGAGAGAAACTCTGGGAACTCGGCGCTTTCGATGTGCTCGCGGATGTCTTCGCTGGCCGCGGCGACGGCGTTGTCGTCGTCGGTATCGACAGCGTGATTCAGATCCCCGAGAGCGCGTAACTGGCGCCGTCCACTCACATCGCTTTCACGTACTCTGTCACTCGAATCTCTCGCAGTGTTTTTTACTACTGCACAAATAAAGCGAGGAAACTATGTCTGACGATCTACTCACTGAAATCGACGCCCGCGACCTCATCCTCCTGCAGGCCCGAATCTCGAATCCCACGGCTCGAGTCGGGAACTCAGCAAGATTCTCGACGAGGAGTACGACATCTCGCTGTCGCACAACCACGTGAACACGCTCCTCCGGGAGAT